>NZ_JBBIAR010000013.1:0-163867 GCF_054185165.1 Bradyrhizobium sp. UFLA05-109
GTGTTCTCCTTGTCGATCATCACCTTCTTGGCGCGACCGAGCATGTTGAGCGTGACGTTCTCGAGCTTGATGCCGAGATCTTCCGAGATCGCCTGGCCGCCGGTCAGGATCGCGATGTCCTGCAGCATGGCCTTGCGGCGATCGCCGAAGCCCGGAGCCTTGACGGCCGCGACCTTCAGGCCGCCGCGCAGGCGGTTCACGACGAGGGTGGCGAGCGCCTCGCCCTCGACGTCCTCGGCGACGATGATCAGCGGCTTGCCGGTCTGCACCACGGCCTCGAGCAGCGGCAGCAGTTCGTTCAGCGAGGAGAGCTTCTTCTCGTTGATGAGGATGTAGGCGTCGTCCATCTCAACGCGCATCTTGTCGGCGTTGGTGACGAAGTAGGGCGAGATGTAGCCGCGGTCGAACTGCATGCCCTCGACGACGTCGAGCTCGGTCTCGAGCGACTTGGCTTCCTCGACGGTGATGACACCCTCGTTGCCGACCTTCTTCATGGCGTCGGAGAGGAACTTGCCGATCTCCTGGTCGCCGTTGGCCGAGATGGTGCCGACCTGGGCAATCTCCTCGTTCGAGGTGACCTTCTTGGAGTTCTTCTGGAGGTCCGCGACGACGGCGTCGACGGCGAGGTCGATACCGCGCTTGAGGTCCATCGGGTTCATGCCGGCGGCAACCGCCTTGGCGCCTTCACGGACGATCGCAGCCGCGAGCACGGTCGCGGTGGTGGTGCCGTCGCCGGCCGCGTCAGCGGACTTGGAGGCGACTTCGCGCACCATCTGGGCGCCCATGTTCTCGAACTTGTCGTCGAGCTCGATCTCCTTGGCGACCGTGACGCCGTCCTTGGTGATGCGGGGAGCGCCGAACGACTTGTCGAGGACGACGTTGCGGCCCTTCGGACCGAGCGTGACCTTCACGGCGTTGGCAAGGATCTCGACGCCGCGCAGCATGCGGTCGCGGGCGTCGACGCCGAATTTCACTTCTTTGGCTGACATATTGGTTTCCCTGAGTTGTCTTGGTCTCATCTCACCCTTGGCGAGGCGCCCGGCAGGCGCTCCTCAGGGTGAGCGGTGCGAGCGGTAGAGTTAGGCGGCCTTCTTCTTCGAAGCCGGAGCTTCGAGCACGCCCATGATGTCGCTTTCCTTCATGATCAACAGGTCCTGGCCGTCGATCTTGACCTCGGTGCCCGACCACTTGCCGAACAGCACGCGGTCGCCGACCTGGACGTCGATCGGGATCAGCTTGCCGCTCTCGTCGCGGCCACCGGGGCCGACGGCGATCACTTCGCCCTGGGAGGGCTTTTCCTTGGCCGTATCGGGAATGATGATGCCGCCAGCGGTCTTCTCTTCTGCGTCGATGCGCTTGACCACGACGCGGTCGTGAAGCGGACGGAATTTCATGCAGTCCTCCTAAGCATTTGCACGAGATGGAGATTTTTGGGTTGTTAGCAGTCGATGCCCGCGAGTGCTACGCAGGCGAAATGGAGATAGGACAGGTTTTTTACGGGAGCAAGGGCTTCTAGCAGAAAAATCAGCACTCAGAAGGCTCGCCTGCCAAAAACATTTTCCATCCTTAACCGGACCCAGCTATTAGCAGGCGTCGCGATCTGCTGCTAAAGCATTGAATTTCAACAACTTGTTAAACTTTTGGGCTTGAGATCGGTTGGCAGTGTGCGTCACATTTCTCTCATGTGAGCGCATCTCCACCGGGTGGCTCTTTAGGGCAGTCCGAGTAAGCCACCCCTTGAATATGCGCTCCTGCAAAGGAGGCTGGCATGGGCTTGCGGGTTGGGGGTGTTTCCGACGACTTCCGGAAACAGTTGCTGGGTTACGGGCTGACGACGGCGCAGATTCTTTACCGGATGCCGGATCATCCCTCGCTGCTCCAGACCTACATCTGGCAGAACTACGATCTGTTTCCGAAATTCCCGGCGCTGACGGATTTCCTCGCCTTCTGGGAGGAGAAGCTCGACGGTCCGCTCTATTCGGTGACGGTGGCGCATTCCAAGCTGATCAAGCCGGCTGAGCTGCGCGCGGTCGACGGCGTGTTCAGGCTGAACTGAGCGCGGCCGCGGAGTTGTAGTTTCCGCGGAGTTGTAGCGTGGGCAAAGCGAAGCGTGCTCACCACTTCTGTTGACGGGGTCACAGAAGTGGTGGGCACGTCGCTTGCGCTCCTTTGCCCACCCTACGATTTCCGAATTCTGTGCTAGCCTTTGTCTCCAGAACAAGAACGGGAGGAAGCAATGGCCAAGCGGAAGGTGACCTCGCGCAGCGCGGCGCAATCAGCGGTGAAGAAGAAGTGGCACGGCAACAAGGTCGCCGGGCGATCTTCAGCCCGCAAGGCCGTGAAGGCGAAAGCTCGCACCACACCTGCCAAAACGCGCATCCGGCCCAAGCAGAGCATCGCCGTCAGCCATCACCGCGAAGAGGATTTCAAAGCCGATGGCCTGCGCGCGTACGCGCATTATCGCGATCTCGGCATCGCAGCGGCAACACATGGTCTCGCGCAAGCCCACGTCATCCGCCTGCTGCCGCCGTGCAATCCGGCCGAGGTGTCGAAGCTCCACTACCACGACGTCGAATTCCAGATGGTCTACGTGCTCAAGGGCTGGGTGAAGACCTACATGGACGGCCAGGGCGAGACGCTGATGAAGCAGGGCAGTGCCTGGACCCAGCCGCCGAAGATCAAGCACATGATCCTCGATTATTCGGACGACGTGGAATTGCTGGAGATCATCCTGCCGGCGGAGTTCAAGACGGTGGAGATCACGGCGTAATTCTCGCGCCATTCCTGGGAGCGACACGTCCTTCCCGCTGTCATTCCGGGACGCGCGTAGCGCGAGCCCGGAATCCATTTCACTTCTTGCGTTGCTGTCAAATGGATTCCGGGCTCGCGACTTCGTCGCGCCCCGGAATGACGAGCGGAGAGAGACTAATTCAACACCCCCACGATCGCGCCGATCAAACACGTCGTCAGCGTCCCTGATACGATCGATTTCAGGCCGAGAGCGTTGATCTCCTCGCGCCGCTCCGGGGCCATGACGCCGAGGCCGCCGATCATGATGCCGAGGCTCGCGAAGTTGGCGAAGCCGCACATCGCATAGAGCATGATCAGGCGCGAGCGCGCATCGAGCGCATCGGGGGCGAGCTTCGAAAGATCGACATAGGCGATCAGCTCGTTGAGCACCGTCTTGGTGCCCATCAGGCTGCCGGCCGTGACGGCCTGATCCCATGGCAGCCCCATCAGCCAGCACACCGGCGCCATGACGAGTCCCAGCAGGCGTTGCAGCGAGATCGCCGCGCCGTCGATGTTCGGCAACAGCCCGAGCGCGGCATTGACGAGATAGACCAGCGCCACCAGCACGATCAGCATGGCGACGATGTTGAGCAACAGCTCGAGCCCGGCGGAGGTGCCCTTGACGATCGCATCCATCGTGCCGGAGGCGTGCATGTCGGGGTCTTCGAGCGAACCGCCGGTGAGGCGGTCGCAGGTCTCCGGCACCATGATCAGGCTGACCAGGATCGCGGCCGGCGCGCCGAGCACCGAGGCGATGACGAAATGCGCGGCCGCGTCCGGGATCAGCGGCGCAAGCAGCGTCGCATAGAGCACCAGCACCGTGCCGGCGATTCCGGCCATGCCGCCGGTCATCACCAGGAACAATTCGCTGCGCGTCATCTGCGCCAGATACGGCCGCACGAACAGCGGCGCTTCCACCATGCCGAGGAAGATATTTGCCGCGGTCGACAGCCCGACCGCGCCGCCGACCCCTAGCGTGCGCTCGAGCAGCCACGCCATGCCGCGCACGATCGGCGGCAGCACGCGCCAATAGAACAGCAGCGTCGTCAGCACGCTCATCACGAGCACGATCGGCAGCGCCTGGAAGGCGAGGATGAAATCGGCGCCGGGTGCCTTGAGGTCGAAAGGCAGGGGACCGCCGCCGACATAGCCGAACACGAACGACGTGCCGGCGCGCGAGGCCGCCGAGATCGCGCCGACCGCGTCATTGATGGCGCCGAAAGCATGCGCGACGAACGGCAGCTTGAGCAGGACGATCGCGGTGAGGAAGGTGACGACGAGGCCGATTCCAGCCTGGCGCAGCGAGACCGCGCGACGGTTTTCCGCCAGCGCCCAGGCGATCGCCAGCAATGCGAAAATGCCGAGTGCCGATTGCAGTCGCAGCATGATGTCCCCAATCCCGCAATGATTATGGCAGCCGGGCCGTTGCAAAGGCAATGCCGGGGCGCACTGGAGCCCGGCCGGTTGTTGACAAGACTACCGGCCTCAGTCACGCCACAGCGTCAACACCATCCGCGCGGGGCGCCAATAGCCTTGCCGAACAAGAGCAGCTTCAAGAGCAGCCAATGTCCGCGAACCCGCCGGTCAGCGCCGGCGAACTCCTCAAGCACCCGCCATTCCTGTTCTTCCTGCTCTCGCGCAGCCTGTCGCGCTTTTCCAGCCAGATCGCGGCGGTCGCGATCGGCTGGCAAATCTACGATCTCACGGGTTCGGCCTTCGCGCTGGGCATGGTCGGGCTGGTGCAGTTCCTCCCCACAGCGCTTCTGGTGTTCGTCGCCGGCCACGCCGCCGACCGCTTCGAGCGCAAGCGCGTCGTCCAGCTCTGCCAACTCGCGGAAGCCGCGACCGCACTCTATCTCGCCGCGAGCACATATCTCGGTGCCATCGGCGAGGTGCAGATCTTCGTCGCAACTTTCGCGCTCGGCATCGCCGGCGCGTTCGAAAGTCCGACCACCGCGGCGCTGCTGCCGTTGATCGCGCCTCAGGGCTCGCTCCAGCGTGCGACTGCAATTTCCAGCGGCGCGGCGCAGGTTGCGACCATCACCGGGCCGGCGCTCGGCGGCTTCGCCTACGCGGTCGCGCCGCACTTCGCCTATGTCGTGATGGTGCTGTTCTGGATTCTCGGCATGATCTTCACGGGCATGATCCAGCCGGGCCCGCAGGCCATCGCCAAGGATGACGGCGACGACGACATCTACGCGGGCGTCCGTTTCATCCGCTCCAATCCGGCGATCCTCGGCACGATCTCGCTCGACCTGTTCGCGGTGCTGTTTGGCGGCGTCACCGCGCTGTTGCCGATCTATGCCCGAGATATCCTTGAGGCGGGCCCTCTTGGTCTGGGCATCCTGCGCGCCGCGCCTGCGGTCGGTGCGCTCTTGATGACCATGGTGCTGGCGCGCCACGCCATTTCGCGCCACATCGGCATCAGGATGTTTCAGGCAGTGATCGTGTTCGGCATCGCCACCGTGGTGTTCGCGCTGTCGCAGTGGATGTGGCTGTCGGTGCTCGCGCTCGCGGTGCTGGGCGCCGCCGACACGATCAGCGTCGTGATCCGCTTCTCGCTGGTGCAACTCTCGACGCCCGACGAGATGCGTGGCCGCGTCGGCGCGGTCAACTTCCTCTTCATCAACGCCTCGAACCAGCTTGGCCAGTTCGAGAGCGGGCTCACCGCCGCGCTGTTCGGCGCGATGCCGGCCGCCGTGCTCGGCGGCATCGGCACCATCGCGGTGGCGCTGCTATGGATGAAGCTGTTCCCGAGCCTGCGCAGGGTGGAGCGACTGGAGTAGAATGATACCGCCACCCGGCGCTGCGCCTACTGTGCATGGGGTTGTTTTTCGGTTTTTGTAGTGCGGCGCTCCCCGCAGGCGGGGAGAGCAGGAGCAAAGAGTTAGCCGCGTCCCACGAACGGCATCTTGGTCGCCATGACCGTCATGAACAGCACGTTGGCGTCGAGCGGCAACCCGGCCATGTAGGCGACGGCATCGCCGACCGCCTTTGCGTCCATGCGCGGCTCGTGCTTCGTCGTGCCATCGGGCTGCAACACGCCGGGACCGTTGACCATGCGGTCGGTCATCGGGGTCGCGGCATTGCCGATGTCGACCTGGCCGACTGCGATGTCATAGGCGCGGCCGTCGAGGTTGGAAGCCCTGGTGAGGCCCGTGATGGCGTGCTTGGTCGAGGTGTAGGCGGCGGAGAACGGCCGCGGCGCGTGCGCGGAGATCGAGCCGTTGTTGATGATGCGGCCGCCGCGCGGATTCTGGTCCTTCATGATGCGGAAGGCGTGCTGGGTGCAGAGAAACGGGCCGGTGAGATTGGTGTTCACCACCGCCTGCCACTGCTCGAGGCTGAGATCCTCGAAATTCACCGGAGGCGCGCCCATGCCGGCATTGTTGAAGAGCACGTCGAGCCGGCCGTAAGTCTCCGAGACCTTGGCGAACAGCGCGGCGATCGAGCCGGGGTTGGTCATGTCGGCGGAGACGCAGAGGCTCTTTCCGGCTGGGCCCAGCTTTGCGGTCTCCTCGAGCATTTCGAGCCGGCGTCCGGCCAGCACCACGGTGAAGCCGGCGTTCATCAGCGCCAGTGCGGCTGCGCGTCCGACACCGGTGCCGGCGCCGGTCACCACCGCGATCTTTTTCGCTTCGCTCATCGTTTCCTGCCTTTTCTTCTCTGTCAGGTTTTGGATTCTTTGTCGTTCTTGTAGGGCGGCCGCGGAATGTTCTGATGCGCGGCGCGCAAGGCCGCCGACCAGCGCGAGCGCAGGTCGTGGAAATAGGGCTCGCCCGCCTCGATGCGATGGTTGAGGTCGGCATCGCACGCATCGGTCCGCACCACCAGCACGTCGATTGGCAAGCCCACGCCGAGATTGGAGCGCATCGTCGAATCCATCGAGATCAGGCTGGTCTTCAGCGCCTCATAAAGCTCGATGTCGTAATGCATGGCGCGGTCGAGCACCGGCTTGCCGTATTTGTGCTCGCCGATCTGAAGGTAAGGCGTGTCGGTGGTGCACTCGATGAAGTTGCCGGCCGGATAAACCATGAACAGCCGCATCCGCGAGCCCTTGATCTGGCCGCCGAACAGGAACGACACGTCGAAATTGATGTCCTCGGCCTTGAGCGCAGCCGCCTCGGTCGAATGCACGGCGCGGATGGCGCGGCCGATGCGCTGCGCCGCTTGGAACATGGTCGGCGCGTTCATCAAGGTCTCGACGTCGCCCGTGTCGGGGTCCTCGAGACCCTCGGTGAGCGTCGACAGCACCGACTGGCTGATCGCGAGATTGCCGGCGCTCGCAATCGCCATGATCCGCTCGCCGGGTTTTGAGAAGATGTGCAGCTTGCGGAAGGTCGAGACGTTGTCCAGCCCCGCATTGGTCCGGGTGTCGGCGATCATGACCAGACCTTCCCGAACCAGGATTCCGCAGCAATAGGTCATTTCCAGTCCCCGAACGCGAACAGTGGCGCAAGACTAGTAGCCAATTTCGCGTGGCCCTCCAACCCCATTTCCCCCGGCCGAGGGCCTCGTGAAACCTTCCCTTGGCGCATGCCGTACCAACCCGATAGAAGGCAAGGCGAGGGGACGAGGAGGGGGAGATGAGAAAGCTCGTGGTCAGCAGCCTGATCGCGGCTGCGCTGGGCATGACGAGCCCTAAAGCCATGGCGGGTCCATGGGAAGACGGCATGGCCGCCTACAATCGCGGCGACTACGTGCCGGCGATCCAGGTGTTCCGCGGCATGGCGAAGGCTGGCAACGCAAAGGCACAAGGCATGCTGGGCGCGATGTACCAGCGCGGGCAGGGTGTGGCGAAAAGCTCGGCGCGCGCCTTCATGTGGCTGAGTCTGGCCGCCTCCCGTGGCGATGCCAAGGCCAAGGCGGAGCTCAAGACCGTCTCCGCGACGATGACGGCCGAAGACATGGCGCGCGCGGAAGAGATGATGCAGTCCTGCGAGACGTCGGACTACAGGAATTGCGAGTATTAGTCTCCCCGCCGTCATTCCGGGGCGCGGCAAAGCCGGAGCCCGGAATGACGAGCTAGATAACTACCCCTGCGACTGGCTCTGCCACTGCCCTGGACGTCCGGCCTGATCCACCTTCACCGCGACGCTCAGCGTCTCCGCGCCGCCGCCATAGCGGGTGCCGCGAACCGGTGCGGCGCCGAGATAGTCGAGCCCGATCGCGACGCGGACATGGGCATCGGTGGAGCAGATGCAGTTGGCGGGATCGAAGCCGACCCAGCCCAGATCAGGCACGAAGGCTTCTGCCCAGGCATGGCCGGCGTCCTGATGGACGGTGCCGTCGGAGCGCAGGAAATGGCCGGAGACGAAGCGCGCCGGCACGCCGGCGGTGCGGGCGCAGGCGATGAAGATGTGCGCGTAGTCCTGACAGACGCCGCGCTTGAGCGTGAACGCCTCGACCGCCGACGTGCCGCTGTTGGTCGGGTCCTCGTCGAACGTCATGTGCTCGCTGACCTCCGACATCAGCGCGTGCAGGAAACCGAGCGTGTCGCTCTCGGCTTCGCTGCGCAATTGGCGCGCAAAGCTCGCCATCGGAACATTGACTGCAGTGAGCTCGGTCGAGCGCAGGAACAGCCCCGACGGAAAGCGCTCGTCGGCGCCGCGCAGCACGCCGCCGGTGTCATGCGTCTCGATCAGGCCTTCGGCGCTGATCTTGATGTCGGCGACGGGACCGCAAGACAGCACATGGGTGACGTTGCCGAAGGCGTCCTCGTGCATGTCGAGCTTGGTGTCGGTGGAGACGTCGATCTGCCATTCCGCCACATATTGCCCGTCATGGCTGCCGGGCGTCATGCGCAGGATCTGGATCACGCTCGTCGCCGCCGGCTCGTAGCGATAGGTCGTGGTGTGCTGGATTCGCAGGCGCATGGTGTTTGATTCCGTCGTTCCGGGGCGGTCCGCAGGACCGAGCCCGGAATCTCGAGATTCCGGGTTCGCGCCGCGGAATGACGAGGGCTGAGGTGGGTCCCTGTTCGGCTAGATCAAATACTGCTTCGTGACGATTTCGCCCAGCCTTGAATTGTCAGCGATGAATTCCTGAATGAATTCATGCACACCGTGCTGGAAAATGTCGTTCATGTTGGAGTGTTCCAGCCGGTTGCGAATGCCGCGGGCGTGACGCTGGGCCGCGCCCTGGCGACCATAGGCGACGCCGATCTGGTCGAGGTTGCGCACGAGATTGCCGTAGCAGCTCGCCAGCGACCGCGGCAGCGTGTCGTTGAGGATGAGGAGATCTGCGATCAGCCACGGTTTCAGCGTTTCGCGATAGACCCAGTGATAGGCGGTGAGTGCCGACACCGAGCGCAGGATCGAGCTCCACTGATAGAAGTCGAGCGGGCCGCCGACATGTTCCTCCTCAGGCAGCAGCACGTGGTACTTCACGTCGAGAATGCGCGCGGTGTTGTCGGCGCGTTCGAGATGAAGGCCGAGCCGCGAGAACCAGTAGGCGTCGTTGCGCAGCATGGTGCGGTAGGCCGAGCCGTCGAAGCGCAGCGAGGTCTCCTGCACGAAGCGCAGGAATTTTGCCAAATCCTCGCGCGTCGAAGCGCCCCTGCTCCAGACCGCCTGGAGCTCGATCCAGGCCGAGTTGATCGTGTCCCACATCTCGCTGGTGAGCGCGGTGCGCACCGAGCGCGAGTTCAGCCGCGCCGCCTCGATGCAATTCCTGATCGAGGATGGGTTGGTCGCCGAGAACGAAAGATAGTCGACGACGTTGTACTCGTTGGCCTCCTCATAGTTCTGATAGAAGTTCGCGGCGACGCCGGCGGTGAGCAGCGCCGAGTCCCATTCGTTGGTCTTGCCGACATAGGTGGCCGGCAGAGCGGTGACACGCAACGTCGCATCGATGGTGCGCGCGAGATACTCGGCACGCTCGACGTAACGTGCGAGCCAGTAGAGGTTTTCGGCGGTACGCGACAGCATTCTCTCTACTCGTCCAGTATCCAGGTGTCTTTGGTGCCGCCGCCCTGGCTCGAATTCACGACCAGAGAGCCTTCCTTCAGCGCCACGCGGGTAAGCCCGCCCGGCACGACTGTGGTGCGCTTGCTGCCCGTCAGCACGAAGGGCCGCAAGTCCACATGGCGCGGCGCAAGGCCGCTTGCGGTGCAGGTCGGGCAGGTCGACAGCGCCAGCGTCGGCTGCGCGATGAATCCTTCGGGCTCGCGCTTGAGCTTCTCGCGGAAGGCTTCGATGGTGGCTTTCGTCGCCGCGGGGCCGATCAGCATGCCGTAGCCGCCGGAGCCGTGCACCTCCTTGACGACGAGCTCGCTCAAATTGTCCAGCACGTAGGCGAGGTCCTTCGGCTCGCGGCAGCGCCAGGTCGGCACGTTCTTCAGGATCGGCTCCTCGCCGAGGTAGAATTTCACGATGTCCGGCATGTAGGAGTAGATCGCCTTGTCGTCGGCAATCCCTGTTCCGACCGCGTTGGCGAGCGTGATGTTGCCGGCCGCATAGGCTGACATCAGCCCGGGCACGCCGAGCACGGAGTCGGGGCGGAAGGTGAGGGGATCGAGGAAGTCGTCATCGACGCGGCGATAGATCACGTCGACCCGTTTCAACCCTTCCGTCGTGCGCATGAACACTTCGTTGTTCTTGACGATGAGATCTCTGCCCTCGACGAGCTCGATGCCGAGCTTGTCGGCGAGGAAAGAGTGCTCGTAATAGGCGGAGTTGTAGACGCCGGGCGTGAGCAGGGCGACCGTCGGCTCGGCCGATGCGCCGAGTGGCGCGACGGAGCGCAAGGCCGCGAGCAGTTCGTCCGGATAGCGCTCGACCGGCGCAACCTTGTGGCGGGCGAACAGGTCCGGAAACAGCCGCATCATGATTTCGCGGTTTTCCAGCATGTAGGACACGCCGGACGGCGTGCGCGCATTATCCTCCAGCACGATGAAGTCATTGGCGTCGACCCGGACGATGTCGATGCCGGCGATGTGCACGTAGACGTCGTGCGGCACCTGCTGGCCGTTCATCTCGGGGCGGAACACCGGGTTGTGGAAGATCAGGTCGTCGGGCACGACCTCGGCCCGTAGGATATCGCGGCCATGATAGATGTCGCGCAGGAACATGTTCAGCGCGCGCACGCGCTGCTTGAGGCCCTTCTCCAGAAGCGCCCATTCCTTGCCCGACATGATCCTGGGGATCACGTCGAACGGGATCAGCCGCTCCGTGGACTCGGAATCCCCATAGACCGCAAAAGTGATGCCGATCCTGCGGAACAGCAGCTCCGCTTCCTGGCGGCGATATTCGAGCGCCTCAGGAGGCGTCTCCTTGAGCCAGCGTGCCAGCTCCTGATAGGCGGGGCGCAGGTCCCCGCCGGGAATGTTCATTTCGTCAAACGCGACTGCCATAGATCCCGACTGTTCTCCCCAGGCGTTGCGCCATTGCTCAGGTCGTATGGGCCTTGGTGAAGACCGCAACGTCCTGTGGCCATGCTTGCGAGAGTGCATGACTTACCCCGGTAGTAGCAAGGGCCGGGCCAGCGCGATAAGCATGGACTTCGAAGCACAGTCTCGGGGCATTTGCCGGGAATGACCGGAGAGGTGCCTGAAAAAATGGCTGAGGACTGCTTAATTCGGCAGCAAAACCGCGTGACTTCAACGCGTTACCTCGGCAAAGTCGGCGTTACAGGTGAGGGACAGGTTTATGAGCGAGATCGTCACGGCGGGCATTCTGGTTATTGGGGATGAGATTCTGTCCGGCCGGACCAAGGACAAGAATATCGGCTTCATCGCCGAATACCTGACCAATATCGGCATCGACCTGAAGGAGGTCCGGGTCGTCTCCGATGACGAGCCCGACATCATCGCGGCGTTGGATGCACTGCGGCATCGCTACACCTATGTCTTCACCACCGGCGGCATCGGGCCGACCCATGACGACATCACCGCCGACAGCGTGGCAAAGGCCTTCGGCGTCGGCATCGACCACCATCCCGAGGTGGTCGCCCGCTTCCGCGAGCGCTGGAGCGAGCAGGACCTCAACGAGGCCCGCTTGCGCATGGCCCGCATCCCCGACGGCGCCGAGCTGATCCAGAGTGCGACCATCCTCGCCCCCGGCTTCAAGATCGGCAATGTCATCGTGATGGCGGGCGTACCGTCGATCATGCAGGCAATGATGGACATTGTCTCGCCCAAGCTGAAGTCGGGCGTCCGCATGCTCTCCGAATCGGTCCGCGCCAATGCGCGGGAAGGCGACATCGGCGGGCCCTTGCGGACGATCGCCGCCGCCCATCCCGACACCATCATCGGCAGCTATCCCTTCATGGATGAGGAGCAGAAGCCGAACACCAATCTGGTGGTGCGTTCGCGCGATCCGGAGAAGCTGGCGGCAGCAATGGCGGCGGTGAAGGAAATGCTGGTAGGGTTGAACGTTAGCCGCTAGCAGAAGACGCTTGAGAGGAATGGAGACGACGATGGCCGAGGCACCGGAACTGAGTGCGCAGGAGCGGGCGGGCAAAGCCTTTCCGGTCTCGTGGGACCAGTTTCACCGGGACTGTCGCGCGCTGACCTGGCGCCTCAACGAGGTCGGCCCGTTCCATGCGGTCATCGCGATCACCCGCGGCGGCCTGGTGCCGGCCGCGATCGTGGCGCGCGAGCTCGGGGTGCGCGTGATCGACACCGTCTGCATCGCCAGCTACGACCACACCAAGCAGGGCGACCTTCAGGTGCTCAAGGGCATTTCGGAGGCGGCGATGAAGCTCGGCGGCGGCACCGGCAAGGGGCTTCTGATCGTCGACGACCTCGTCGACACCGGCAAGACCGGCAAGCTGGTCCGCGAAATGTTGCCGGAGGCGCATTTCGCCACCGTCTATGCCAAGCCCAAGGGCCGTCCGTTGGTCGACACTTTCATTACGGAAGTCTCCCAGGACACCTGGATCTTCTTCCCCTGGGACACAGCGTTGTCCTACCATCCGCCGCTCCGCGACGGAGCGGCGTAAGCCACGGGAGCTGACTACGATGGCCGGACGCGCGCGGTTGGCATGGTTCGGCTTCGTCGTCGCGTTCGCTGTGACACTGCTTGCGGCCGAAGCCCGATGCCAGGATCGGCAGACCTCGGCTCTCGACCCAGCCGTGATCGAGGACATCGTGATCGGCAGCCGCGTTCTCGCCGAGCTTGGCGTGCTCGACGGCTTCGGCCATGTCAGCGCCCGTGATCCCAAGAACCCCGATCACTTCCTGATGTCGCGCTCGCTGGCGCCGGCGCTCGTCACGGCTGACGACATCATGGAGTTCGATCTCGACGGCAATCCCGTGGATGCCAAGGGGCGCAGCGTCTTCCTGGAGCGCTTCATCCATAGCGAGATCTACAAGGCGCGGCCGGATGTGATGGCGGTGGTGCACACGCATTCGCCCGGCGTGATTCCGTTCACGATCAGCCAGGTTGCGCTGCGGCCGGTCTTCCACAACGCGGCGTTCCTTGCCGCGGGCGCGCCGGTCTGGGATATCCGGAAAGACTTCGGCGAGACCAACATGCTGGTCAGCAATTCGGCCATCGGCAAGGGACTGGCGCTCGCGCTCGCCGACAAGTCGGTGGTGCTGATGCGCGGCCATGGCGACGCAACCGTGGGACCATCCGTGAAAGTCGCGGTCTTCCGTGCCTACTACACCGACGTCAATGCGCGGCTGCAGTCGCAGGCCATCGCGCTTGGCGGCGAAGTGAATTATCTGACGGCAGCCGAGGGCGCCAAGGCCGACGCGATCAATCTGCAGGTTCTCGACCGTGTCTGGAACCTGTGGAAAATGCGCATCACCACGGCGCCACCAAAATAGTGCCGCTGCAAAACCGCGTCATGCCGACGGGTGAGATCATCGCCACCCCACATCGCGGCATGTTCACGGGCAACCGCGGCATCAACAAGACGCTACTGAGGCGCCCCGGGGGCTACCGATGACCACGAAACAGCCGATCGCCATAGGCTTGATCTCCTGCAGGAATATGCTGCTGAACGGTCACGCAAACGAGCACGTTCTGCCCTGCCTTCAGCAAATCCTGGCAGATATCGATTCGATAGCGGGTTCAAGTACACGGAGAATTGTCGGGCGCTGTGTTGCTGAGGCGGTCGATCAGATCAAGAGTGCCAACTTCGTTAGCGCTGGATGGATATTGAACTTGATCCACAATCTGCCGTTGGATGTGGCAAGCGAACAGCGGTGGGACGTTGACTACTTCCTTTCGATAGAGCTTCCGAATTTCACTTCGAGGAAATCAAGTCTGCAAGGCTGATTGCGCTCTACATTTGCAACCAGCTTGCGCGGCAGTACTTGCCCGACGACGATTGATTTGATGCCACCTATAGGACGCAGGCGTTTTACCATGCCGCTGCAAAACCGCGTCATGCCGACGGGTGAGATCATCGCCACCCCACATCGCGGCATGTTCACGGGCAACCGCGGCATCATCCATGACCCCGCGACGAAGACGCTGTTGAAAAAACGCTGGTCGACGCCGGCCTGGCTGACCTGCACGTGCGAATTCCGCGGCCGTCGCCGCGAGGTGATGGCGACGCAGAGCTGGACCGAGCTGTTCTTCCTCGACGAGGCCACCGCGCTCGCTGCCGGCCATCGTCCCTGTTTCTATTGCCGCCGCGACGATGCCAATCGCTTCCGGGCCGCATGGGAGAAAGGCAATCGCGTGCATGATGCCCGCATGCACGACATCGACACGGTGCTGCACCACGAGCGGCTCGATCACGGCCAGAAACGACTGCACGCGCTGCTGATGCCGATCGACCACCTTCCCGTCGGCGCGATGGTGAGCCAAGGCGAGGAGAGCTTTCTGGTGGCGCAGGGCAGGGTGCTCTTGTGGTCGCCGGCGGGCTATACCGACGTCGAGCGTCAGCCCAGCGAAGCAAAGCTGCTCACGCCGCCATCGACGCTGCGCACACTGCACGCCGGCTACGAGCCCGTGCTGCATGCGACCGCATTGCGCTAGCGCAGCGGCCGCCCTTGCTCGTCCACGATCATCCGCGCATCGCGCAGAGCCCATTCGCGGATGACTTGGCGGCATCGGGCGATCTCCCCATCACTCGCCACGTTCGCATCCCGCGCAGCCCGTTCCACCATTGCCTTGCAATTGACGAGCACGGAGCGATCTTCGGCGTGCGCCGGCGGCGCAAGCGCTGCCAGCAACGCGACGCTGCACGCAAGCCGCATCATCCGAGCCTCTCGCGCGCCAGCGCGGCGCCGGCGCCGAGCGCCATCAGCTTGGCTTCCGCGATCTCCCGCCGCATCGGCGCCATGCCGCAATTGGTGGTGGCGATGATGTTGCTCTTGGGCACGAATTTCGACACCGCGTCGATCACCTGAGCGACGTCGTCGGCCGTCTCGACCGTGTCGCTGGCGACATCGATCACGCCGGCCTGAACGATTTTGCGCTTCAGAAGTGCGAACAGATCGAGCGGCACCTTGGAATTGCGGCATTCGATCGCAACCTGCTGGATCGAGCTGGCATCGATCGCGGGGAAGATCTGCTCATACTGCCGCCATTGGCTCCCGAGCGTCTCCTTCCAGTCGGTGTTGGCCTTGATGCCGTAGCCGTAGCAGATGTGCACGGCGGTCGTGCAGGTGAGGCCCTCGGCGGCGCGCTCCAGCGCCTTGATGCCCCAATCGTTGACCTCGTCCATGTAGACGTTGAAGGCGGGCTCATCAAACTGGATGAGATCGACGCCGTCGGCCTGCAGTGCCTTGGCCTCCGCGTTCAGGAGATCGGCGAAAGCAAAGGCCATCTTCACCCGATCGCCGTAGTAGCGATCGGCGATAGTGTCGATGATGGTCATCGGGCCGGGCAGGGTGAATTTCAGCTTCTTCTTCGTATGCGTCCGCGCCACGCGCGCCTCGAAGGCGTGGACGCGATCTTTGAGCTGCAAAGGCGCGATCACCTGCGGCACCATTGCCTTATAACGATCCTTTCGAATTCCCATCTCGACCTTGTGCGCGAAGTCGATGCCCTCGATCTTCTCGAGAAAACCGTGCACGAAGTGCTGCCGCGCCTGCTCGCCCTCGGTGACGATGTCGATGCCGGCGTCTTCCTGGATCTTCAGCCAGATCAGCGTCGCGTCGCGCTTGGCGCGCAGGAGCTCGTCGTCCTTCGACTTCCAGGGCGCCCAGAGCATGTTCGGCTCTGCGAGCCATTCCGGTTTCGGCAAGGAGCCGGCGATGGTGGTTGGAAACAGCATGGCGCCCTCCGCGTCTGATGTCATTGCGCACCTTCCTGCCATGTCTTAACGTCGAGGTACAGAACAACAAAAGTCGGCTCATATTCCCGGCGACCTCGACAGGGAACAAAATGCAGGCAAAGGAAGCCCCATGATCGAGTTCTTCTTCGACTGCTCCAGCCCCTGGACCTATCTCGCCTTCCACAACATCCAGCCGTTGGCAAAGGAGCTCGGCGTCGAGATTTCCTGGCGGCCGATCCTGGTCGGCGGCATCTTCAACAGCGTCAACCCCAGCGTCTATGCGCAGCGCGAAAAGCCGGTGCCGCAAAAAGCGCGCTACATGCTGAAGGACCTCAACGACTGGGCGCGCTCGGCGGGGCTCGCGATCAAGATGCCGCCGACGGTGTTTCCGGTGAACAGCGTGAAGGCGATGCGCGGCTGCATCTGGCTCGGCAAAGACATTGTGCCGTTCGCGACCTCGGTGTTCGAAGCCTATTGGGGGGCGGACAAGGATATCTCGCAGGACGCGGTGCTCGGAGACATCTGCAAGACGGTCGGGGTCGACCCGCAAAAGTTCTTAGCCGGGATTTCCGAGCAGGGCATCAAGGACCAGCTCAAGGCCAATACGGACGAGGCCGTCGCGCGCGGTGGCTTCGGCTCGCCGACCATCTTTCTCGACAAGACCGACATGTATTTCGGCAATGACCGGCTGCCTCTGATCCGCGAGGCGCTGCTTCGCCGCAAGGCGAGTGCGGCCTGATGGTGCGGGCCGTGGTCTGCCGTGAGCTCGGCCCGCCCGAAAGCTTGCGGCTCGCAGCCTTCCCGTCGCGGCCGCTTGGGGAAGGCGAGGTGCGGGTCGCGATCCGCGCCGCCGGGCTCAACTTTCCGGATATTCTGATGGCGGCCGGCGAATATCAGCTCAAGCCAGAATTGCCGTTCACGCCGGGCGTGGAGGCTGCGGGCGATGTGATCGAGGTCGATGCTGCGGCGCGCGGCGTTGCGGTGGGCGACAGGGTCATCGTGAAGATGCGCTACGGTGCGTATGCCGATGAGGCAGTCGTGGCGGACTCGCAGCTGGTACCGATGCCGTCGACCTTCGACTACGCGGAAGGTGCGACCTTCCTGGCCGGCCACGGCACCGCCTATCACGCGCTGATCGATCGCGGCCGGCTCCAATCCGGTGAAGTCCTGCTGGTGCATGGCGCCGGAGGCGGTGTTGGACTTGCGGCGGTTGAAATAGGCAAGTTGCTGTGTGCGACGGTGATTGCCTGCGCCTCTTCGGAGGAGAAGCTTGAAATCGCGAAAGCAAAAGGTGCCGATCATCTGCTGCTCTATTCACGGGAGCCGTTCCGCGATGCCGTCAAGCGCATCACCGGCGGCCGCGGCGCCGACGTGGTGTTCGATCCCGTCGGCGGCGAGGTGTTTGAGAACTCGATGCGATGCATCGCCTGGGGCGCGCGGCTCCTGGTGATCGGCTTCACCGGCGGCATCGGCTCGGCGAAGACAAATCTGCTGCTGATCAAGGGCGCGAGCGTTCTGGGCGTGCGCGCCGGCGAAGCGGTACGCAAGAATCCGGCGCTGGGCGAGGTGCGCCTGAAGGCGCTGCTCGCATGGGCCGAGGAGGGCAAGCTGCGTCCCAACGTTTCGCATCGCTTGCCGCTGGCGGATTATGCGAAGGCGATGCGGCTCCTGATCGATCGCAAGGCGATCGGGCGCGTGGCACTGGTGATGGATTGACGCTCTCGCAGGGTGGGCAAAGACGCTCTCGCGCCGTGCCCACCATCTCTCAACGATTTTCGACAGAGAAGGTGGGCACGCGGAGCCTGTCATCGGGCGCGCATTCGCGCGACCCGGTGGCTTTGCGCACCCTACGATCTCGAGCCACGATCACCTCGGGAAGCATCCGTTCTGAAGGAATGCGATGGTCGCAGCGATCGCCTCCTGATTTCGCATCAGCAACGGATGCGAGGCGTGCACCACCACGTGGTCGGCCATGCCGTCGACCGTGGTGTTCGCGACCGCGACGCGCCCGTCATGGGGGCGCGCCAGCAAGGCGCCAGCCACCGGATCGATCGAGCGGTCACCGGCGATAATGCCGAGGGGATAGTTGATTGGCGGCAGCAGCGCCGCGGTCGCTACGTCGCGATGCGTGCCGAGCTGCTGTCCGGCGGGGCCGAAGAAGGCGCGGTAGGGGAAAGAGCTCATGAGGCGATCGGCGATCTCGCTGCCGCCATTGGGTGTTCCCAGCATCACGACGCGCCCGAGATTGCGCGTCCGGTGCCGCCCGAGATAGACGCGCGCCAGGAGGCCGCCCATGGAGTGGCAGACGAAATGCACGGAGCCGTTCACCGAGCCGGCAAATGATTCGATCGCGGGATGAATGTCGTCCGCGAGCTCTTGAAGCGCCTTGCGACGGCTGGCGTAGTCGAGGTTGAGCGTTGCGTAGCCGGCGCGCCCGATCGCAATTTCCATCTTGCGAAACGAGCGCGCCGTCCGGCTGATGCCGTGCAGGAGGACGACGCCGTCTTGCGGCTTCGTCAGCTCCAGGCTCACTTGTACTCGCGCTCCGTCCACCACGGAAAATAGTCCGGCATGTCGCTCGACACCTTGTTCTTGAATTGCGCGGGACGCTTTTCCAGGAACGACATCACGCCTTCCTTGACGTCGTCGGAGCGGCCGCGGGTATAGATGCCGCGGCTGTCGACCTTGTGGGCTTCCATCGGATCGTCGGCGCCCATCATGCGCCACATCATCTGGCGGATCAGCGCGATCGACACCGGCGCGGTCTTGGCTGCAATCTCCTTGGCGAGCGCGCGCGCGGTCGGCAGGAGGTCATCCGGCGGCACCACCTTGCTTATCAGCCGTCCGGCGAGCGCCTCCTGCGCCGGGAAGACGCGGCCGGTGTAGCACCATTCCAGCGCCTGCGAGATGCCGACGAGGCGCGGCAGGAACCAGCTCGACGCCGCCTCCGGCACGATGCCGCGCTGGGAGAATACGAAGCCGAAGCGCGCCGCCTCCGAGGCGATGCGGATGTCCATCGCAAGCTGCATGGTGACGCCGATGCCGACTGCAGGCCCGTTCACGGCGGCGATCACGGGTTTCAGGCTCTTGAAGATGCGCAGCGTCACCTGGCCGCCGCCATCGCGCACCTGCGGATCGCTGTAGTCGACCTGGCCGTTCGCAAGCCGCTTCACCGGTCCGCGCCGCGCGTCGCGGTCAAAGGTGTCGGCGCCGGAGGAGAGATCGGCGCCGGCGCAGAAGGCGCGGCCTTCGCCAGTGACGATGATGGCGCGGACGTTGTCGTCCTTGTCGGCGGCGTCGAACGCCTCGATCAGCTCGGCCTGCATTTTCGCGTTGAAGGCGTTGAGCTTCTCCGGCCGGTTCAGCGTGATGGTGAGGATCTCGTCGGCGACCTCGTATTTGATCGTCTCATACGCCATGGTGGCTTCCTTCCCTCGTTTTTTGTCTGATACCTAGCACGTCATTCCGGGGCGATGCGAAGCATCGAACCCGGAATCTGGAGATGTGACGCGAGATTCCGGGGTCGCGCTGACGCGCGCCCCGGAATGACGGAAGAGTTATTTCTTCGGCGGCGACGGCCAGGGCCTCTGCGCACCGCGCAGGCCTTCGAACGCCTTGGCCAGGCCGAGCACGCCGATGTCGTCGAAGCGGCGACCGACGATCTGCACGCCGATCGGAAAACCCTCGGCGTCGAAGCCGCCGTTGATGGATATCGCCGGGTTCTCCGACATATTCCATGGCACGGTATAGCAGATGTGCTCGAACGGCTTCATCGGATCGTTGGTGGGCGAGGCGAGCTCCGCCGGGAAATTCACGTTCGGCGCGGTCGGCGAGATCACATAATCGAGCTCGCAGAACAGTTTTGCGGCGGCGGCGCGGATCGCCATGGTCTGGTTGAAGCCGCGGATCACCTCGACGCCGGAGAGCTTTGCGCCGGACTCGCCCCATTTGAAGATGTAGGGCAGCACCTTGGCTTGCTCGGCAGGCGCGAGCTTCGCAAGATCGTCCCACATCCGCGCGCGCCAGAAATTGTCGAGACCATCGAGCATCTCGCGCGTCAAAATGCCGTCGACCTCGGTGACGACGGCGCCGGCGGATTCGAAGGCCTTGGCGGCTTTCACCGCGACGTCGCGCACCGGCTTCTCCAGCGGCAGGCCGACGCCGAGATCGAGCATCAGGCCGATGCGCAGCTTGCGCGGCGACTTCTCGAGCGCCTTCCAGTTGATGGTGTTGGCCGGCAGGCTCATGCCGTCGCGGCGATCCGGCTTTGCGATCACGCTCATCATCAGCGCGCAATCGTCGACGGTGCGGGTCATTGGCCCTGCGACGCGACCGACATAGGTCGGATCGATCGGCACGCGGCCAAAACTCGGCTTCAATCCGACGAGGCCGCACCAGCCCGCTGGCAGCCTCACCGAGCCGCCGATATCGGTGCCGAGATGCAGGGGGCCGTAACCGGCCGCAGCAGCGGCGCCGGCACCTGCGCTCGAACCGCCGGGATTTTTCGAGAGGTCCCAGGGATTGCGGGCCAGCGCATGGAAGCTGGACAGACCCGACGACAGCATGCCGTAATCGGGCATGGTGGTCTTGGCGAAGATGATCGCGCCGGCTTCGCGCAGGCGGGCAGCCGGCGGGGCGTCCTTCGCCGCCGGCACGAGCTTCGAGCTCGCCGCGCCCAGCGGCACCGGCACGCCCCTGGTCGCGATATTGTCCTTCACCGTCACCGGCACGCCATCGAGCGGACCGGACGGCTCGCCGCCGGACCAGCGCGCTGTCGAGGTCTTTGCGGCCTCGCGCGCGCCATCGGGATCGAAGGCGTAGAGCGCCTTGAGATGCGGCTCCCATGCGGTGACATGCGCGAGCACGTCGTCCAGCACCTCGCTCGGCGAGAACTGCCTGGCCTTGTAGCCCGCGATCAGATCGACCGCGGACAGATCGTGCAGCGAAGTGACCTTCTCTTCGGCGCGCAGCTTATGCATGGCCACCGACCGGCATGCGCTGCTCGATGATGCGGGCGAACATGCTGGCGCCGATCGGCAGGATCTTGTCGTCGAGCACATAGCCCGGATTGTGCACGGGCACCGAGCCGTCATGGCCGACCCAGAAATAGGCGCCGGGAATGGTTTGCAGCATGTCCGCGAAATCCTCGCTGCCCATCTTCGGCTGGGTTCGGGTGATCACCTTGGCGGGGTCGACGACGGTGCGCGCGACCTCCTCGACGACCTTGGACTGCTCGACCTGGTTCACCAGCACGCCAAAGGCATCGCGGATGTCGGCCTCGATCTCGACCTGGAAAGCGCTGGCGACACCGGCGCAGATCGTGCGCATGCGCTCGCGGATCAGCGCGCGCACTTCATCGGAGAAGGCGCGCACCGTGCCGCAGAGATGCGCTTCGCCGGGGATGACGTTGTAGGCGGAGCCGGCATGGATCTGGGTGATCGACACGACGGCCGCCTGGAGCGGCTCGACGTTGCGGCTGACGATGGTTTGAATGGCCTGCGCCAGCGTGGTTGCGATCACCACGGCGTCCTTGGAGCGCTCCGGCATCGCGCCATGTGCGCCATAGCCGTTGATGCGAAGGTCGAAGAAGTCGGCGCCGGCCATTGCGGGTCCCGGCAGGATCGCGACCTCGCCGAGATTGAGGTCCGGCGCATTGTGCAGCCCGTAGAGCTCGTCGCACGGAAACTTTTCGAACAATCCGTCCTTGATCATGGCGCGCGCGCCGCCGAGGCCTTCCTCGGCCGGCTGGAAGATCAGATGCACCGTGCCGTCGAAATTCCGCGTCTCGGCGAGATAGCGCGCAGTGCCGAGCAGCATGGTGGTGTGGCCGTCATGGCCGCAGCCGTGGAAGCGGCCGGGAATGGTGGAGCGCCATTTCAGATTGGTATTCTCTTCCATGGGTAGCGCGTCCATGTCGGCGCGCAGGCCAATGCGCTTTGCACCGGTGCCTTTGCCCTTGATGACGCCGATCACGCCGGTGCCGCCGAGCCCGCGATGCACCTCGATGCCCCAGCTCTTCAGCTTGTCCGCGACGATGCCGGAGGTGCGGACCTCCTCGAAGCCGATCTCGGGATGGGCGTGGAGATCGCGGCGGATGGCAGTGAGTTCGTCGGCATAGCCGTCGATGCGGTCGATGGTGGGCATTTTGTGCTTAATTCCTTAGCGTGATGGAGGCGTGAAAACGGGGCCGTTCGGCTTGATGCGGATTCCCGCGCGCAGGCGTGTCCAGGGCAGCGAGGCGGTATCCGCCGGCATCGCGCCCGGTGCGGCGCAGATCAGGAGTTTTGCGGCGATCGGCTCGAAGTCGGCGCGGAAGTGCACCGAGCTCTTGTTGACGAGGATTTGTTGCTCGGTCGGCTCGATGCCGACATAGCGGTACATCGCCTGGTCCGCGAGCTGCGCCTTGTGCGAGCTGACGACCACGCGGACCTCGCCGATGCGAAGGCAGGCGGAGGGGCCCATCTCCATCTCACGGCCACCATAATAGGGGCCCGGCGCGATGAAGCGGCCGTCGGACAGTTTTTCGACGACGAATGTCTCTCGATAGGGCTCGTCGCCGGGAATGCCCGACTTGCCGCCGAGCGACAGTGCCACGGTCGCGCCGACGCCGGCCGCATGCGCGGCCTTGGCGGAGACCGGATCATAGATCACGCCGGTCGCCGCACTCGCCTTGTTGCGCACCAGCGCGCGCAGCATGCCCGTGGTGTCGGAATCGCCGCCGGCGCCGGGATTGTCCTGGGTGTCGGCGATGATGATCGGCTTGCTCGCGCTCTTTGCAAGCTCCATGGCATGGCGCACGCCTTCGTCCGGCGAAAAGATCTTGCCGTCGAAATCGTCCTCATGACTTTCGATCAGTTTGACGATTGCGTCCGCTGCGCGGTCGGCATCGGCCTGGGTCTGGCCGTAGGCGAACACGCTTGGCCCGCAATCGCGGAAATCGGCGGCAGGGAAGCCGGGCGCAAAGGATAGCGTCAGCACCGCATCGCTTTCGAGCGTGGCGAGCTTTTCGTAGATGCTCTTGGTGGGCTGGTCGTTGGTGCACTGCCAGCTGATCGGGATCAGGAACGGCACCTGGCGGAACGCCTTGGCGAGGCGCTGCCTGGTCTTCAGGAGCAGCGCGAGGTGCCTGGCGCAGGCGCGGCCCGTGTCGGCCATGTCGACATGCGGATAGGTGCGGTAGGCGATCAGCGCATCAGCGTGCGCGACCATCTGCGGAGTAACATTGGCGTGCAGGTCGAGGCTGGCGACGAGGGGAACATTCGAACCGATGACGCGGCGCACGCGCGCGAGAATCTCGCCTTCGCCGTCGTCGAGATGCTCGGTGACCATCGCGCCGTGCAGGTCGAGATAGACCGCATCGAGCGGGCCGGCAGCTTTGATGCCGTCGACCATCACATTCACGATCTGCTCGAAGGCATCCTTCGTGACATGCGCCGAGGGGCTCGCACCACAGGCGATAGTGGGGATGAGTTCCCAGCCATTGGCCTCAGCCGCGTCGACGAAACCGGCGAGACCGACATTGATGCGCCGCATCACCTTCAAGACATCGGCGCCTTGCGTCATCGCCGGCCAGCCCCCGCCATGCTGGAAGTCCGCGAACGTCGCCTTCGTCGGAGCGAAGGTGTTTGTCTCGTGCAGGAAGCCGCCGACGGCGATACGGGTCATTCAATTCTGGTCCAACGCAAATGATGCGCGCGACGTTACCCGCCTTTGCGGCAAGAGCAAGCAAGGCAGACAATCGCGCCGCGCATGGCGTCAAGCCGTTTTGGGAATGGTGCGACACGTCACTGTCAGAGGGAGGGAAGTGCGCGACCACACCTTCCGTGTCGTCCTGGCGAAAGCCAGGACCCATTACCCCGAGTGGGTTTTGCCGGAAAACGATGTGGCCCCTAGTCGTCGCAAAACTGTCGACGGTGGTAATGGGTCCTGGCTTTCGCCAGGACGACATTGGGGAAGATCCTAAGCGCTCGCCGCCGCGCTTTCCACCGGCCGGAAATTGGCAAAATCCCAGCCGCGGCCCGGCGCCGCATCAAGCAGGGACTTGGTGTAGGCTTCCTTCGGATGCGTCAGCACCTCGGCCGCCGGGCCCTGTTCGACGACGCGGCCGTGCTGCATCACGACGACCTCGTCGCAGATCTGCGCTGCGACACGCAAATCGTGGGTGATGAACAGGATCGCGATACCGAGCCGCTTCTGGATCTCGTCAAGAAGTTCCAGCACCTGTGCCTGCACGGAGACGTCGAGTGCGGAGACCGCTTCGTCCGCGACCAGCACGTCGGGATCGAGCGCGAGCGCGCGCGCAATGGCGATGCGCTGGCGCTGGCCGCCCGAAAACTGATGCGGATAGCGCGACACGGCATCCGCAGGCAGGCCGACCAGCTCCAAAAGCTCACGCGCCCGTTTCAGCGCATCGGCGCGCGCGACGCCGTAATTGATCGGGCCTTCCGCAATGCTCTCGCCGACGCTGACGCGCGGGTTGAGCGAGCGGTAGGGATCCTGGAACACGATCTGGATTTTCTGGCGATGCGGCTGGAGCAGCCGCCGCGACAGGTCGGAGATTTCGCGGCCCGCGAGGCGCACGCCGCCCGAGGTCGGATCGATCAGGCGAACGATGCAGCGTGCAACCGTCGACTTGCCCGAGCCGCTTTCGCCGACGATGCCGAGCGTGCGGCCCTTGCGCAAGCTGAGGGTGACCTTGTCGGCTGCGACCACCTCGCGGCCTTTGCCGAAGAAGGTGCGCTCGCGATAGACCTTGCCGAGGTCGTTGGCCTCCAGGACGATCGGTTCCTTGGTCTCCGGGCGCGCTGCGCGCGGCACCAGGCTCGGAACCGAGGCGAGCAGGTTGCGGGTGTATTCCATCGTGGGATTGCGCAGCACGGAATCGAGCTTGCCGGTCTCGACCAGACGACCCTGCCGCATCACCGCAACGCGGTCGGCGATCTCGGCGACGACGCCCATGTCGTGGGTGATGAACAGCACGGCGGTGCCGTGATCGCGCTGGAGGTCGCGGATCAGGGTGAGGATCTGTTTCTGCGTCGTGACGTCGAGCGCGGTGGTCGGCTCGTCGGCGATGAGCAGTTTCGGCTCCAGCACCAGCGCCATCGCGATCATGATGCGCTGGCGCTGGCCGCCGGAGAGGCGGTGCGGATAGGAGGCGAAGATGCGCTCGACCTGCGGCAGCCGAACCTGTTCCATCATCTCCAGGATGCGCTTGCGCCGGGCCTTCGCGTCGAGATTGGTGTGGGCGCGCAGGACCTCGTCGATCTGACGGCCGACAGGAACGACCGGATTGAGCGCGGTCATCGGCTCCTGGAAGATCATCGCCATCTGCGTGGCGCGCAACTGCCGCAGGCGGCGGTCGGTCGCGGTCAGGAGTTCCTCGCCGACCAGCTTGACGCTTCCGCCGGTGGGTGTCAGCGAGCCCTTCTGCAACAGGCCCATCACGGTGAGCGAGGTCACCGACTTGCCGGAGCCGCTTTCGCCGACGAGGCACAGCGTCTCGCGCTCGCGGACCTGGATCGAAATGCCGTCGATGATCTTCGGTCCATTCGGCGCCTTGCCGATGGAGACGGTGAGATTGTTGATGTCGAGGACGGTGTTGGTCATGCAGCAAAACTCTCCGCCGTCATTCCACATTGCGCGATTGCGCAATGGGGGCGCGCGTCAGCGCGAGCCCGGAATCCATCGAGCCCCGATACGCGTGGTGAAATGGATTTCGGGCTCGCGACTTCGTCGCGCCCCGGAATGACGAAATGGGTGATCCTCACTTGCCCTCCCGCTGCTTCATGCGGGGGTCGAGTGCGTCGCGGGCGGCATCGCCGATCAGATTGATGCTGAGGATCGCGAGTGAGAGCAACAGGCCCGGCCAGAAGATCAGCGATGGCTTGATCTGGAAGAACTGACGTCCTTCGGCCATGATGTTGCCCCAGGTCGGTGTCTCCGGCGAGATACCGGCGCCGAGGAAGGAGAGGATGGCCTCGGTGAGGATCGCCGAGGCGCAGACGTAGGTGCCTTGCACGATCAGGGGCGCGATCGTGTTCGGCATCAGGTGGCGCCACATGATCTTCGGCAGTGACGAGCCGACCGAAATCGCCGCTTCCACGTAAGGCTCTTCGCGCGCCGACAGGACGACGGAGCGTACCAGGCGCGCCACGCGCGGAATCTCGGGAATGGTGATCGCGACCAGCACGGTCCAGATGCTGGCGCCCGACAGCGAGACGACGGCGATCGCGAGCAGGATGCTCGGCATCGCCATCAGACCGTCCATGACGCGCATCATGATGGAGTCAACCAGCTTGAAGAAGCCGGCGACGAGGCCGATCGCCAGCCCAATGGCGATCGAGAGAGCGGCCGAGCCGATGCCGATCAGCAGTGAGACGCGGCCGCCATAGATCACGCGCGACAACAGATCGCGGCCGAAGGCGTCGGTGCCGAGCAGGAATTGCGCCGAGGCCGGCTTCAGCCGCTGCGAGGGCGCGAGCAGGACCGGATCATGCGGCGCGATCAGCGGCGCGAGGATCGAGATCAGCGCGATCAGCGCGAGGCAGATCGTCGCGGCCGCGATGATCGGCGTCGACGTGAGGAATCCGAACCGCGGCCGCAGTGGCGAGGTGATCGGGATGGACGATCGGGGGAGAGTATCAACCGACATGCTTGAGCCTCAATACCTGATCCGCGGATCAAGGAGCGTGTAGGCGACGTCGATCAGGAGATTGACGACGACATAGATCAGCGACGTCAGCAGGATCATGGCCTGGATCACCGGATAGTCGCGCGCCAGCACCGCATCGACCGTGAGACGGCCGATGCCGGGAATGTTGAACACGCTTTCGGTGACGACGACGCCGGAGATCAGAAGCGCAAAGCCGGTGCCGATCACGGTGATCACGGGCACGGCGGCATTGCGCAGCGCATGCCGCATCATGACCGCGACCTCGCTGATGCCCTTGGCGCGCGCGGTGCGGACGTAGTCTTCGCCGAGCACGTCGAGCATTGCCGCGCGCGTCATGCGCGCGATCAGCGCGATATAGATGAAGGAGAGTGCGCAGGTCGGAAGGATGATGCGCTCGAAGAACGGTCCGAAGCCGGCGGTGATGCTCTTGAAGCCCTGCACCGGCACCCAGCGCAGGTCGATGGCGAAAATCTCGATCAGGACATAGCCGACCACGAACACCGGCACGGAGAAGCCGAGCACGGACAGGCCCATCACGAAACGGTCGATCCAGGTGCCGTGCTTCCACGCCGCGATCACGCCGAGCGGCACCGCGACGACGACGGCGAGGATGATGGTGGAGAGCGCGATCGAGATCGACGGCTCGACGCGCTGGCCGATCATCTTCAGGACCGGCAGGTTCGAGATCAGCGACGTCCCGAGATCGCCGTGCAGCAGCTTGTTGATCCAGGTGATGAACTGCACGATGAGCGGCTCGTTGAGGCCGAGCGAGGCGCGAATGCGCTCGAGCCGCTCGGGCGTCGCGTTATCGCCGGCGAGGATCGCGGCGGGATCGCCCGGGGTGAGCCGGAGCAGGAGGAAGACGAACAGCGCCACCACGCCCATCACGGGGACGGCGGCGAGGATTCTGCGAACGAGATATCCGAGCAAGTTGGATCCGTCAGATTAGAGTCAAACCGGCGAGGCGCCCTTCGGCAGGTTGCCACCAACCTAACGTTTCAGCAATTCCCATGCCATTGCGGCCGTCGTTTTTGCGGTGCAGCCAACATGCTTTGCGAGCGCGGTTCTTCTCGATGTCATTCCGGGCGTGCGAAGCGCGACCCGGAATCTCCAGAGTCCGGGTTCGATGCTTCGCATCGCCCCGGAATGACGGTGCCATACATCAAGCCAGCGTCGCGAGCAGCCCCGCCATCAATCGGCCGCGCTCGGCGAGGCTGTCGATCTCGATGTGCTCGTCGAGCGTGTGGGCATTAGCGCCGCGCACGCCCAGGCCGTCGAGCGTCGCGATGCCCATCGCGCCGGTGAAATTGCCGTCGGAGCCGCCGCCGGCGCTGGCATGTGGCAGCTCGACGCCGAGCTCGCGGGCAATCCCGCGCGCTTTCTCGTAGAGCGCCATGGTGCCGGCGTCGGGTTCCCAGACCGGCCGCGTGACGCCGCGCGTCACCTTGAAGCTGACATCATTGGTTGTGCCCGACAGCGCCAGCATCTTCTCGACGCCACGGTCGAGGTCGGCCTGGCGCTTGGCCATGGAGAGCGCCTCGCCGGTGCAGGTGGTGGCAACGCAATTGACCCACTGCCCGCCATGCACGATGCCGACCGAGAAGGTGCAATCATCCGTGGTCATCGCGTCGATCACGAGAATCTGCCTGGCCATTTCCCGTATCGCGGAACGACCCGAGGAAAGCGTCGCACCTGCGTGGCTCGGCCGCCCCGTTGCCTCGAGATTGAAGCGCGCGATCGCGTAGCGCCCGGTGACGACGCCGTTGTCGGGCCGGCCGGGCTCCGGCACCAGCACGTATTTGTTGCGCGCGGCCTCGGCCTCGATGATGTCGCGGGTCGATGGCGTGCCGACTTCCTCGTCGGGCGTGAACAGCACCGTGATCGGCAGCGGCGTTACGAAGGAGGCGCGGGCCAATTGCCTGATAGCCTCGAGCGAGAGGTAGTTGCCGCCCTTCATGTCGAAGATCCCGGGGCCATAGCATTTGTTGCCCTCGCGCCGCCATCTCAGCTTCTCGATGGTGTCGACGGGATGCACGGTGTCCATGTGCCCGGCGATCAGGATGCCGGGCTCGCCTTGCTTCGGATGCGGAAAGCGTGCGCGCACGGCGCCGCCAAAACCCTGCCGTCCGACGATGCGCTCGATCGTCGCACCCATGATCGCCATGTCACGCGCGGCGAGGTCGAGCATGCGGTTCACGGCAACCGCGTCCCAGGTCGGGCTTTCGCATTCGACCCATGCGCGCAGCCCCTGCAGCATGGCCTCGGAGTCAAAGGGAAGATTGGCTGGATTCATGGGCGGCCTCTTGAGGCTTCACACGCGCGGAACGTGCATTGCTTTGCAGTCAGGAAACGATCGGCGGGATGCGTTGTATAGCGAAACGCGCAAGGACGGAGCCCTTGTACGCGCCTGCATCGGCATGCAGCGAAAGCGGATTGACGCCTTCGATGCGCTCTGCAAGTCTCTAAAAATAAAGGCATTGCATGAGGTTGGTTCGCCCAAGGAACGATCCGCATGCTCAACCAATAACCTGCCTTTGACCAGTTTCACGTCAGGAGAAACTTCGATGTTCCACTTCTTGCGCCGGGGACGCAGCGCGATCGTCTCCAAACTCGCGCTGTCGGTCGTTGCGCTCACCGCACTGGCCTCGCCGGTCCTTGCCGCCGGAAAGACCATCACGGCCGTGATGCACTCCGACCTCAGAATCATCGATCCGATCTTCACGACGGCCTACATCACGCGCGACCATGGCTACATGGTTTACGACACGTTGATCGCGACCGATTCGAATTTCAAGATCCAGCCGCAGATGGCGGACTGGAAGATCTCCGACGACAAGCTCACCTACACCTTCACGCTGCGCGACGGCCTGAAGTGGCATGACGGCACGCCCGTGACGGCCGAAGACTGCGTCGCCTCGCTGCGGCGCTGGGCCAAGGTCGACGGCATGGGCCAGAAGCTGATGGACTTCACCGCCAGCCTGGAAGCGACCGACGCCAAGACGATCACGCTGAAGCTGAAGGAGCCGTACGGCCTCGTGCTCGACTCCATCGGCAAGCCGTCCTCGCGCGTCGCCTTCATGATGCCCAAGCGCCTCGCCGAAACGCCACCGGACAAGCAGATTCCCGAGCAGATCGGCTCCGGCCCCTTCAAGTTCGTGCAGGCTGAATTCCAGCCGGGCGTGAAGGCCGTCTACGAGAAGAACAAGGACTATGTGCCGCGCAAGGAGCCGTCGAGCTGGACGGCTGGCGGCAAGGTCGTGAAGGTCGACCGCGTCGAGTGGGTTACGATGCCGGACTCGCAGACCGCGGTGAACGCGCTGCAATCGGGCGACATCGATTTCATGGAGAACGTTCCATGGGACATGCTGCCGGTGCTCGAGGCCAACAGCGATCTGAAGATCGAGGTGCTGAACAAGTTCGGCTACCAGACGCTCGGCCGCATGAACTTCCTCTATCCACCCTTCGACAATCCGAAGGTGCGGCGCGCAGCACTGCTGGCGATGAGCCAGAAGGACGTGCTCGACGCGCTGGTCGGCAATCCCAAGTACTACAAGGTGTGCGGTGCATTCTTCATCTGCGACACGCCGTTCGCGACCGACGTCGGCTCCGAGACGCTGGTCAAGGGCGGGGGCCTGGCGGAAGCCAAGAAGGCGCTCGCCGAGTCCGGCTATGACGGCACGCCTGTGGTGATCATGGCGCCTGGCGACGTGATCACGCTGAAGGCGCAGCCGATCGTGGCGGCGCAGCAGCTCCGCGAGGCCGGCTTCAAGGTCGATCTCCAGGCGACCGACTGGCAGACCGTGGTGAGCCGCCGCGCCAGCCAGAAGCCGCCGAAGGAGGGCGGCTGGAACATGTTCTTCACCAACTGGGTGTCTGCCGACGTCTCCAACCCGATCGCCAATCTCTCGATCGGCGGGCTGGGCAAGAATGGTGGCTGGTTTGGCTGGGCGGAGGACGCGAAGATCGAGCAACTCAAGGACGCTTTCGTGCGCGCGCCCTCGCTCGACGAGCAGAAGAAGATCGCCACCGAGATACAGAAGGAAGCCTATGATCAGGTGATCTACGTCCCGCTCGGGCAGTACCTGGCGCCGAGCTCCTGGCGCAAGTCGCTCACCGGCGTGCTCGACGGCCCGGCGACGCCGGTGTGGTGGAACGTGGACAAGTCCGAATAGGCGTCACGCCGCAAAGTGGTATCGTGATGGTCGGGACCGAGCGTCCCGGCCATTTTCGTCTGTGTGGCAAGAGCTGCGCTTTTAACTGTTCCAGCTTCCGATCATTGCTATTTGTTTGTGTGCCTGAAATAGATGGCGCGCTCTTCCGTTCCTTTTCTCCGATTTGAGTGACGTGCCGATAGATTTTGCATTCCAGGCGATGGCCGAACGCTCGGACCGTGCGCCTGCACGCTGGCGCCGTCCCTTCCTGCGCTGGCTCGACGGCGTGGAGGCTGGCTGGGCCGTCCCGCTGCTGCTCACGGCCTTCACCGCAGTCTGGACGCTCTATCTCGTGATCGCCTATCTCGGCGCCGGCCTGCATCCCGACACGCTCGAGGCCTGGACGCTGGGTCGGCATTTTGCCTGGGGGTATCCCAAACATCCGCCGCTGATGGGGTGGGTGGCGGCGGCCTGGACCGCGATCTTCCCGTTGAGCGACTGGTCGATGCAATTGATGGCGATGGCCAATGCGGCGCTGGCGCTGTGGTTCGTCGACCTGATCACGCGCCGCTTCGTAAGTGGGCACAAGCGCCTTCTGGTGCTGCTGCTGTTGATGCTGACGCCCGCGTATCACTTCCATGCCCAGCGCTTCAACGCCAACAGCGTGCTGCTGGCGACCTGGCCGCTCGCGACCTTCTGCTTCCTGCGCGCCTTCGAGACGCGCGCAACGCGCTGGGCCATTGCCGCCGGTCTTGCGACGGCGCTGGCGATGGTCGGGAAATACTATTCGGTGTTCCTGGTCGCGAGCTTCGTGCTGGCTGCCGCGATGCATCCGGCACGGCGCGCCTATTTCACCTCGGCCTCGCCCTGGATCTCCGCCGTGACGGGGCTTCTGGCTTTGTCGCCGCATCTCCACTGGCTCGCGACCACGGGCGCCCCGACCTTCTCCTACGCCCTGGCGCATGCCAATGCCGACCTCGTCACGGCATTGGGCGAGGTCAAGTCATTTGCACTCGGGCTCGTCGCGGCGATGAGCGCGGCGGCCGTCACCTGGGCGATGATCGCAGGTGATCGGCTGAAACGTTTGCCGGCCGACTTCGTCGCGATGGATCCGGGATTGAAGCTGCAGTTCTATGTCGCGCTCGGAACGTTGCTCTTGCCGATGCTGACTTCGCTCGCCCTCGGCACGGACCTGCCGTCGCTATGGGCGTTGCAGGGCCTGTTCCTGTTCGTCGTGCTGATCGTGTGCGGCACGCGCTATCCGATCGAGCGCTTCTATGCCGTCAATGCCACGGTGCTGGTTGCTGGCGTCAGCGTCGTCGCGCTCGTGGTCGTGGCCCCCATTCATGCCGCCTACCGTAATGCGCACGGCTACGAAGAGGGCCGGGAGTTCTATTCAAAGGCGGCTGCCGAGCTCACGCGGCAGTGGCGCGATCTCACCGGCGTGCCGCTCACAGCCGTCAGCGGCGACGATGCGCTGGCCTTTGCCACCGCCTTCTATAGTCCCGATCATCCGCAATATTCGCGGCCGTTCGCCTATCAATATTCATGGGGCTTGCCGCGCAAGGCCACGCTGGAGCGCGGTTGGGCGGCGCTGTGTTTCCACGACCAGCCCGATTGCCTCGGCTGGATGGAGCGGACCTCGGCGCGTGCCGGTGATTTCGTCAGGCGCGAATTCACCCTTCAGGCGGAGCTCCTCGGTCGGGGCGGCGTGACGCGCAAGCTGGTCGCGCTGCTTGTGCCGCCGCATGATGATGGGACCAAGCCACCCGCGAGCCCTGCGGATGATTTCAGCGCGAGCAAGCGTGCGCCGCGATAAGGCGCTCCATCAACAATGGCTGTCGCGCAACTGCTCGAGCCCTTCGCTTGCGAAGGGCAGGGTGGTCTCTTGCTGTTCCGCGTGCTCCTGCTTGACCTCTTCGGCGTCCTGCGTTCGTTGGTCCTTACGTTCCGGTTCCATTCATATCTCCATTGCTGCAGGACAACATGGAGAAGTGAGCGAAGTTCCTGCTCGCGACTTAAGCGCCCGCGCGATGATGCGGCTGGAATAGCCGGCCCTTCTCCACCACGGCAACGACCGCGAGCGCGGCCAGCGTGCACAGGAAGAATCCGGTCGAGAACGGCAGCAACGTTCCGTCAAAGCTCTGGCCGATCGTCATGCCGACGACGATGCCGAACAGCGTCGTGATCGAGCCGTAGAGCGAGGACGCGGTGCCGGCGATGTGGCCCTGCGGCTCCATCGCGAGCGCGGTGAAGTTGGCTATCATCATGCCGAACGAGAACATCATCAGTGCCGAGAGCATCATGAACAGCCACAGCGGCAGCATGTGCAGGATCGCGGTGAGCAGCATGAGGCCGGCGGCGATCGCGTAGCCGACCAGCGCGCCATGCGAGATCACGCGCATGCCGAGACGCCCGACCAGCCGCGCATTGGCAAAGCCGGCAACCGCGGTGCCGGCCGCGATCGCGGCGAAGGCGAGCGGAAAATAATGGCCGAGATGATAGATGCCGGTGAAGACCTGCTGCGCGCAGAACACGAAGGCGAACAGTGAGCCGATGACGAAGCCCGCGGCAATCGCGTAGCCGAGCGTCTGCCGGTTGGTCAGGGTCTGGCGGAAGGCGTCGAGCACCTCGCGCGGCGCCAGCGACTTGCGCTCGCTCTCGGGCAGCGTCTCCGGCAGCCGCAGCACGGTCCAGCCGAGCGCGAGGAGACCATAGGCCATCAGCACGATGAAGATGCCGCGCCAATGCGTCACCAGCAGCACCGCTTGTCCAAAGGACGGCGCGATCACGGGCACGGCGATGAACACCATCATCGCCAGCGACATCACGCTCGCCATGCGCCGGCCGACATAGCAGTCGCGCACGATCGAGGTCGCGATCACCCGCGTTGCCGAGGTGCCGAGCCCTTGCAGCGCGCGCGCCAGCAGCAGCGTCTCGAACGAGGGCGCCGCAACTGCAAGCACGCTCGCGATCGCATAGACCGTCATGCCGCCGAGCAGCACCGGCCGCCGGCCGAACCGGTCCGACAGCGGCCCCATGACGAACTGTCCTGCACCGAAACCGATCAGGAACGTCGACAGCACGAGCTGGAGATGATTGGCGACGGGAATATGAAAAGCCGCTCCGATGTTCGGCAGCGCCGGCAGCATCATGTCCATCGCGAGCGGATTGAGCGCCATGATGGCGGCGATCACGATCACGAATTCCGGAAACCCCATCGGGCGGTGTCCCGAGGACACCCAACTGTCGGCATTGACGTCGGACACGTAGTTACCTCTGCAAGTGCAGATGCTGTCTTAGTAGGCATGCTGCGTTGCACAACCCACATTTGGGGATGGCAGGTAGGCGAGCTGGGAACCCGACAAGAATTGGTGCCGGTTGGAGAGGATGAGTTGGGCCGCGGCATGGGCTGCCAAATGGTGCCGCGCTATGAGGCGCCAAAGTCTTATCAGGAAGAAACCGAGAGTTTCCGCGCTCGTGCCCTGCTTTCCCAGCGTTCCAGCATTTGGCCCAAATCGCCAAGCTCGGCGGGAACAGCGTCCGTACGGGCTGCAGCTTCATTCGAGTTGGCCGGCCGCACCCATTCGGGCTCCACATAGCCCCTCCACCTGCGTGCCTGTTCGCGTCGTTTGCGCGACAGATGATCGCGCGTGAAATATCCGGCGGCGAAGGACATCGACATAAGGATCAGGAGGACAAAAAGGCCCTGCACCAAACTTTGCTCCGCTTCTTTCCAGGGGACGATAAGGGGGTACCAGGATGAGGAGCAATTGCAAAACGTATCGCGCTTTTCGTTGACAGAAACTTGGCCAAGTTGGGGAGGGCGGCAGAGCTGGATGCGATCGGTTTCAGTCGCGAAAACGCAGGCGCGTGCCCGAAAGGCACCGTGCATCAATTTTGCTGCGAAGACGACAGTGTGAAGAAAGTCGTGAACTGCGTGTGAAGCACTTCAGGGGGTTTGCGCATCTGGGTTCAATGACTCATTATCTCTTCCAGGAAGGGAAAAGTGAGATGCCCAACGACGATAAGCCCACCAAATTTGAGCTGCGCCGGCGAAGTGACGATTTAATCTATACGTTCGTGCGCACGACGAGAGCCGATGAGAGCGTTGGCTACAAGCGCGAAGACGGCGATTATTGGATCGAGTGGAAACCGGAATGGGGGTGGGTGGCCTGGGATGAAGCAAGCCAGTCTTGCATGGGGCGGCCCTGGAATGTCTTGCCGCAGGACCAAGGTGATGTTCCGCCTGAGGGAGACTGGGTCAGCCGGAAAGGCGACAAGTCCTACGTCTACCGTCTCGTTTACATTTCCTAGCACTACACAATGCTTCCCAACACGCTTACCATCGCCTCGGCTTCAAGCCACATCGGCGCTGACGTTCGCGCGAATGGCGCACATATCCGCGAACTGATGACCAAAGCCAAATCTCTCGGAGCGCGTCTAATCCATTTCCCGGAAGGCGCCTTGTCCGGATACGTGAAGACTGAAATCCACAAGTGGGATTCCGTGGATTGGCCAACCCTTCAGGCCGAGCTGGAGGACACCGCTGCACATGCTGCGGAGCTTGGTATATGGGTTGTCGTGGGGGCCAACTCTCCGCGCCCGCCGCCGCACTGGCCGCGCAATGCGCTCTATGTCATTTCAGACAAGGGAGCCACGGTCGGGCGCTACGATAAGCGGCTGATTTCCCATGCCGAGGCAACAAGCTGGTACACGCCCGGCACAGAGCCGCTCGTGTTTGAGGTGGACGGTTTTCGATTTGGATGCACCCTCTGCATCGAGATCCATTTCCCGGAGCTGTTTATGGAATATGCCAAGCTGGGTGTTGATGGTGTGCTCTACTCCGCCTACGCGGACGATCCTATCTTTGCAATCGAAGCCCAAGCCCACGCCGCCATGAACAATGTCTGGTTCAGCGTTGCGACGCCTGCCGTCAGCCGCCTCAAACTTCCGTGCACCCTAATTGGGCCGGATGGGCGACCCTTTGGGCAGGCAACCCCAGAGGCTGACCTGGTGTACGGCACATTGGACCGTGCAAGGTATGAGATCGCTTTGACAAAAGCTCGTCCGTGGCGGGCCGCCGCTCGCCAGGGCATCAAGCTCACCTCGCGCGAATAGCCTACCTATTTGCGATTTTTGACGAGCTTCAGCGCTGGTGCGGGCAGCCGGGATCGAACCGGCACAGTGCTTGCGCACCGAGGGATTTTAAGTCCCTTGCGTCTACCAATTCCGCCATGCCCGCCGCGTTGATTTGTCTAGAGAAATCGCCGTTTGCGGGCAAGTGTCTTGCGGGCTTTCCCTTGCTGTTTTGCAGATCGGCGTTGACGGCTTGTCCTTCGCCCCTCGCAGCTTCGTGATCAAGCCAAAGCGTTCGAGCAAGGCTCGTCGTAGTAGAATGACTTGCCTCGAAGAGGAGCCCGGCCATGAAGAAGATCGTCGTCGCTACGATTTTTGCTGCCGTTACTCTCGCCGCGTATTCGGCCGCTGCCTGCGATTGGAACCGCGAAGCCAGCGCAAAGGCTTCCGTTGTCGCCAGCACCACCCCTACCACGGTTGGCGGGCAAGCTTCGCAAGCCTCCACGGCTCAGCCAACGAGCGTTGCCGATGAAGGCAATCGCAAGCCCGTCCAAGAAACGGCGCCGGTTGTTTTGGTCACTGACCGCCACTAGGCGCTCCCGCGATCCTCTCGACAACCGTGCGTGAAGTTGCCTTGACGGCACTTCTGACGGTCCGCGGTTTCGATAGCCGCGGGGTGGTCCAGCGCAGGTGATGGTCCGCTTAGCGACGGCCTCCTGGCGGAGGCCGTACGTTGATTAGCGACCAGGGCGCCACCAAATCGCCCAACGACTCAACGACGCAAGTTACGGCGGGCGGGCGATGCGCACGGGTGCAGTATGATGCGCTATTTGTTTGATCGATATCTGTCCGCGATGCTGAACGGACTTGCCGTCGCGATGTTCGTCCTCCTGATTGCCGCGATCCTCGCTCGAAACGTCGGACCTGCTGAGAAATCCGGTCGAGCCACCTCTGGTGTCGCAGAGCTTCGAGGGTCGCTGCCGTAAGGTCCGGCCTGCCGAGCGCACTGATAAGCCTCCAGGCTAGCCGGTGTCGAAGTACGGTTAAGGATGCGCCCGACGCGCAGGCGGCGCATGCGGGCCGTCGCTCCGCCTAGGCGCTGTGGATAAACCGATGTTGCGCCGCTGAGTGTGGCCGAAGGGCGACGGCGGTGGGCGCGCATCTCCATTATCCTGTGATTCGGAAAGTCGATGGGGACTTCGATGCAACACGACACTCCTGACCTGGCTGCCGAACGAAGGCAGCTCCTCGAGCAGGCCGCGCAGGCGCGCCTGAGAGCACACTCGGTTTCCCCGGGCGCTGAAAGAGATCGATTGATCCGGCAGGCTCGCGCGTGTGAGATCGGCCTGAAGGGCAGCGGCATGGGCGGGCCGCGCTCCGCGACTGGTTACCGATCGGTGCGGATGTAGCTGGCGCCGACCCACGTCAGCCAGTTGAGCAGCATGGTGTCACAGGTCATCAAGTCCTTCGGCGAAGCCGTAAAGGCGTCAGGGCGTGGTGCATAAGCGCTCTTCAGGCGCCCCCTCGGTACTTTCAGCTCCTTTCGCAAAGCAACGGCCTAAGGCGTGCGAGGCGAAGGGGGCCTTCTTCGAGACTGCCGTTGGGGACATGTGTGTATCGACTGGTCGACGCACCCCACCGAGGCGGAGACGCGCGCCGAGTACGAGCTCCGCCAAGCCCGCTTGATCCAACGGGATCAAACACTTAAAGCCCCTGCAGGCCGCCTGGCTTGGGGCCGGACGAGGCGAAAGGTGCCCTTGAGCGAGCCGGCCGCACAAGGCAAAGCCTCAATCCGGACATCTCTGGCTGCTTTAGGCAATGTCAATCTACGGGGACTACCAATCCGGCATGTCTGTTTCGCTTCTCAACCGCCGCCGTCCTGCGCTTGCGCTGGTCGCGCTGCTCGGGCTCGGTGCCGTGCTCACCGGCTGTGCCGGCGTGAGCGACGCCATCAGCCCGGCCTTCGTCGATCCGGGCAAATACGAGCTCTGGGACTGCAAGCAGCTAGGCCCCGAACGCAAGAGCCTGATCAAGCGTATCGAGGACCTCGAAAAGCTGATGGCGAAAGCGGAGACGGGCACAGGCGGCGCGGTCGTCTCGGAGCTGGCCTATCGCAACGACTATATCTCCCTGCGCGGACAGCAGAAGCTCGTGGAAGAGAACTGGCGGCGCAACAAGTGCCGCGACAGCGACATGGAGCCGACGCCCCCGCCAGCATCGCCTGTGCCCCCGACCGCCGCCAAGCCTGCAGCGAAGCCAGCATCCGGCTCGAAATCCAGCAGTGCCGTCCACTAAGGGCGCCTGACCTCACGCGCGCCAGCGATAGATCCAGTCCTGCCGCTCCAGCACGCGTTCTGGCCCGAGTGCGCGGATCGCAAGATCGCGCGCCAGCGCGAAGGGGCCTGCGAGGTGATAGATGCGGCCCTGCTGCCGCGCGGTCCGCTGCACGCGTCTGACGCGCGCCTCGCGCGCCCGGCCATAGCGCGCCAGCGCCGCGGCGATTGCAGCTGCGCTCTCGGTGGCGTTGCCGCTCAGGTGCTCTGCGAGCACGGCTGCGTCCTCGATCGCCATTCCTGCGCCCTGCGCGGCAAAGGGCAGCATCGCATGCACGGCATCGCCGACGAGTGCGATCGCGCCCTTGCTCCAGCCAACGCCGTCGGGCAGCGTGAACAGCGCCCATTTGCGCCAGCTGTCGACCGCGCTGAGCATCATCCGCGCCGGGCCCGGCCAGCGCGGCGCCGGGAAGGCATCCTTCAGCTCGGACGTATCGCCGGGCGTGCTCCAGCCCGGCCTGTTCCAGGTGCCCGGCACGATCGCCACCACGTTGATCTGGCGTCCGCCCGCGATCGGATAAGCGACGAGATGGGCGTTCGGTCCCATCCAGAGCTGCACGCGGCGCGAGGTGTATTCCTTCGGCAGTTGCGTGGCCTCGAACGTACCGCGCCAGGCGATCAGGCCCGAGAAGCGCGGCGCTACGTCCGGAAACAGATGCTGGCGTACCGTGGACCAGACGCCGTCGGCGCCGATCAGCGCGCTTGCCACTTCGCTCCGGCGCAACGTGCCACTGCGATAGACGACGGAGAGTCCCTTGGCGTGGGCGGCGACGTCCTCGAAAGTCCCACCTAGCCGCAAATCGATATCAGGATGGTCCGCAACCGCAGCGGCCAGCGCTGCTTGCAGATCGGCCCGGTGCACCACCCAATAGGGAGCGCCGGCGCGCTCGGCGGCCGCCGCGCCTAGCGGCAGGCGCATCAGCTCGCCGCCGGCGCGTGTGCTCATGATGCTGACCGCCTCCGGCGTCACCGCGCGCGAGCCCAGGCGGTCCTTCAGCCCGAGCTCGACAAGGATGCGGCTCGCATTGGGCGACAATTGCAGGCCGGCGCCGACTTCCTCGAGCCGCTCAGCCTTCTCGAGCACGACGACGCGGAAGCCCTTGGCGGCAAGCGCGAGCGCTGCCGTCAATCCTCCGATTCCGGCACCGGCAATGATGATCGTTCGGGAGACGGCCACCCGTTAGCGGATGCCGCCGGTCAGGCCACCTTGTCCTTCAGCACGCATTCGGGCGGGCGCGCCTCGCCGGCCTTCAGATCGGTCGCGAAGCGGTACAGGGTCGAGCAATAGGGGCAGATGATCTCGTTGTCGTTGCCGAGATCAAGGAAGACGTGCGGATGGTCGAACGGAGGATTGGCGCCGACGCACATGAACTCCTGCGAGCCGATTTCGATGACGGGGACACCGGCATCGTTGTGGAAGTGCGGGACGACATGGTCGGACATCGGAACTCATCCTGGAGTGGCAATGGCGGCAGACACAATCAAGACTGACGCGGCATCTTTGAATGTCGCGGACCATACTGAGGGGTGCAGATGATTGCTAGTCCAGTGGAACCAAAAGGTTCGCAACTGCCCCATGCTCATTTGCTCATGCAAATTCGACACAATCTTGTCGCCTCAGAGAAGCCCTTCTTTCGTCGGGGCCGTTGTGTCGCAAATCTGGCATACTATGTCTGTGGACGAACGAAATCCCGGCGGCAGGCGACTTTCCAAACGAATTTCCAGGCGAACGTCCAGGCTTTGAGCATGAAGTGGCTGCGAATCAGCACCGCGTTGACCACCCTCGTGGCATGCAGCGTTGTGCTCGTGCAGGTCGTGCCGCATGCGCGCGAGGCGGGTGCCGTGCTGGCAGCAAAGGACGATCCTGCGAAGCTCTCGGAGCTGAAGCTCGATTCCCTCTTGGACAAGAACGAACCGGGCAAGAACGCCGCGCTGGTTCAGGACAATATCGAAGCGGCGCTCGCAGCGCACGACGCCGATCTTGCAAGCAGCTTCGTCGAGCTCGCGCGCGACCGCAGCATCGCGCTGCCTGACGACCTCTTGAGCCGCGTCAACGACGCCGTGAAGGAGGAAAGCTCCACCTCGCATTTCGCAAGAGGTTTTGCCACCGGTCTCGTCACCGGCAATGCCGACGACGTCGCGAGCCTGTCTGGCACCGTTGCCGGCGACCTCTTCGTGATCGGTGATGTCAGGGACGTCGTGCGCGAGGGCAAGCATCTGGCCATGGGCGAGGAGACCGACCGCCTCGTGCTCGGGCTTGCCGCGGCCGGTCTTGCGGTGACGGCGGCGACCTATGTCTCGGTCGGCGGTGCGGCGCCGGTGCGCGCCGGCCTGTCGCTGGTGAAGGACGCCCGCAAGGTCGGGCGGCTCGGCGAGGGACTTGCGGCTTGGGCCGGCCGCTCCGCGCGCGAGGTGGTCGACACGCCGATGCTCCAGAACGCGGTCGCCACCGGCTCGGTGTTGCGGCCAGGCGAGACCGCGAGCGCAATCAGGGCCGCGTTCCGTGTCGAAAAGGCCGGCGCGCTGGTTCGGCTCGGCAAGGACGTCGCCCGCGTCACCGAGAAGGCGGGCACACGCGGCGCGCTCGACACGCTGCGCGTCGCCGAGGGACCGAAGGACGTTGCGCGCGCAGCGCGGCTCGCCGAGGCCCAGGGCGGCAAGACCCGCGCGATCATGAAGCTGCTCGGCCGCGGCGCGCTGTTGCTCGCAACCGGCGCATTCGATCTTGCACTGTGGCTGTTCGGCGCGCTGGTGACCCTGTTCGGCGTCCTGTCCTCGATCAAGGCCACGACCGAGCGGCTGACGCAGGCCTGGTGTGACCGCAGGCGGGCGCGGCGGATGCGCCGGGCGCAACTTACGCTGGCGGGCACAGCCGTCAGCGCCTAAGATCATCCTCTCCCCCAACAGACGCGGACTTAACTTGATGCCGAGCTTTCACAACGGCGCAGTCGAAATTGCCTATCTCGACGAAGGCGAGGGTGACCCGATCATCTTGGTGCACGGCTTTGCCTCGAGCAAGAACGTGAACTGGGTCTATCCGACCTGGGTCTCGGAATTGCGCAAGAACGGCCGCCGCGTGCTGGCGCTGGACAATCGTGGCCATGGCGAGAGCGCAAAGCTCTACGATCCCGCGCAATATTCCATTCCGGTCATGGCCGGCGATGTGCTCGCGCTGATGGACCATCTCGGCATCCCGCAGGCCGACATGATGGGCTATTCGATGGGCGGTCGGATGACGGCCTGGCTCGGGCTCAACGAGCCGCAGCGCCTGCGCTCGGCGATCCTCGGCGGCATCGGCATCGGGGGCCTGATCGAGGGCACCGGGCCCGGCGAGAACGTGGCCGAGGCGCTGGAGGCGCCATCGCTCGACGACGTCACCGATCCCGTCGGGCGCACCTTTCGTGCGTTCGCCGATCAAACCCGCTCAGACCGCAAGGCGCTCGCCGCCTGCCTGCGCGGCACCCGCGATCTGATGAAGAGGGAGGAAGCCGCACGCATCGACGTGCCGGTCCTGATCGCCGTCGGCACCACCGACGACGTCGCGGGCTCAGCCTCAGCGTTGGGAAAGATCATTCCCGGTTCGGAAGTGCTTGATATCCCGAACCGCGATCACATGCGCGCGGTCGGTGACAAGGTCTACAAGACCGGCGTGATCGACTTCCTGTCACGCCGCGGCTGAGACCTCGTCTGCCGGCTCGTCCCTGCCGAAGGTGCGCGCCAGCGCCGTCAGCACGACGAAGGTCGCAAGCCACACCATCCGCGCGCCGTAGCGGTCGTGCGGGCCGGAGATGACGGCGCAGATGAAGGCGTTGCCGAGCAGCGCCAGCGTCACGGTCGTTGCCAGCAGCGTCAGGTCGTCGAGCCGTCGGCTGGCCAGCGCATGGCCGAGCAGGGCGATGAGCGCGAGCATCGAGGCGAGCGCGACCGGCACGTGCAGCCAGTTGACGTAGTCGAAATCGATATCCCAGTGCTGCTGCCGCGCTGCGCGCATCGGCGCGATTTGTGAGGGGATGTAGCGCTCGATGATGCCGTAGGTGTGGGGGATCCAGCCATTGGTGCCTTCGCCGGTCCCGACATGCAGCAATTGCTGGCCCATGGCCCGCAGCGCTGCGGCTGCCTGCCAGGCCGGATAGTCGGCGAGCGAATGCACGACGATGTAGCTCATCTCGTCGTTCATCCCCTCGAATCGGCCGAGCGTGTTGAACATGCTGTTGCCCCACAGAAACTCGTCCGCGGTCGCCGGCAATTCGTTGCGGTACGGGCAGAGCTTGAAACTCTCGCGCGGGCAATGATCGCCAAGATAGCGCGCCACGATGCCGTCCTGCATCATGCGCCCGAAAGCGACGCCGTAACCGCCGGGCGTCCAGGCCCATTGGCTCGACAGCGCATGGTTCGCCATGACCAGCATGGCCCCGCCGGCGACGATGGTCAGGCTGCCTTGCGCAAGGCCTGCGAGGGGAAGGCGCTTGCCGAGCAGCGGCCGCACCAACCAGCCAACCGCGCAAAGTCCTAACAGGACGCCGAGCGTCGCGCTGTGGGTCGCTGCGGCAAAGGCGGTGAAGGCGAACAGCGAGATTTTTTCGATGCCCGAGGTCCGGTCGCCCCCGATCACCAGGATGAACAGCGACAGCACCGATAGCCCCGCGAAGATGTCGGTGAGCAGCATGCTGGCAAGCCAGGGCAGCGCGGTCGACAGGATCAGGAGCAGGCTGATCGCGACGAAGCGGAAGGTCTGCATCAGGCCGAGCACGCGGAGCGTCAATTGCAGCAGCCACAGCGTTGCCAGCGACTGGACGGCAAGGTTGAGCCAGAAGCTCGAGCTCTCTCCGAAATGCAAATAGAGGCCAAACACTGTGGAGCGGCTGGGGACGAGATAGCCCTCATACCAGCGCGCCAGATAGCCGCCGGTGTCCCATTGAAGGAGCGGGTATCCGTTCCAGAACGCCGGCGCGATCAGGAGGAGGGGCAGGGCGACGGCGGCGAGCCGCAGCCACAAGGACCCCGCGGCGCGGGTGCGCAAGATGTCGGTGGTGATGCTCAAATCGTCTCCGTCGTCTCTCGACCATGCCCGCAATAACGGTTGGAGCGGAATTCACCAATAGTTTGACGCTGCCGAGCTTGATTTTGGCGAAACGCTGACCACTTAGAACGAGCCTTGCCGTATCAGGGGTGCTGCAGGAAAGTCTTTTAATTCAACACGTTGATGGGCTTTTGGCGGCAACCCGGTGTTCACTCTCAGGCAAGCCTACAGGGACAGGGCACGCTAGACTGTGCTATAGGTTAAACGAAACGAGCGAATTTCGAGAGCACGCCATGGCAATGCATCAGGTCAATACGGCAGGAAAGCTCGCCGCGCTCGATCCGATCTGGGATCGGGTCCGGACCGAGGCCGAAGACATCGTCCAGCGCGAGCCCGAGCTCGCAACCTTCATCTATTCGACCGTGCTGCATCACAGCCGCCTGGAAGATTCGGTCGTGCATCGCTTGGCCGACCGGCTCGATCATGCGTCACTGTCGGGCGATCTCGTGCGCCAGACCTATAACGAGGCGTTGCGTGACGAGCCCGATCTCGGCAACGCGTTCCGTGCCGATCTCGTCGCCGTGTACGACCGCGATCCCGCGACCTCCCGCTTCATCGACCCCTTGCTCTACTTCAAGGGCTTCCATGCGATCCAGACTCATCGTCTCGCGCACTGGCTCCATCTGAAGGGCCGCAAGGATTTTGCGTATTATCTCCAGAGCCGCGCCTCCGCCGTCTTTCAGACCGACATCAATCCGGCCGCGCGCATTGGCCGCGGCATCTTCCTCGACCACGCCACCGGTTTCGTCTGCGGCGAGACCGCGGTCATCGAGGACGACGTCTCGATCCTGCATGGCGTCACGCTCGGCGGCACCGGCAAGGAGAACGAGGACCGCCATCCGAAAATCCGTCATGGCGTCATGATCGGTGCCGGCGCCAAGATCCTCGGCAATATCGAAGTCGGCCACTGCGCGCGCATCGCGGCCGGCTCGGTCGTGCTCGAGGCCGTGCCGCACAACGTCACCGTTGCCGGCGTTCCCGCCAGGATCGTTGGCAAGGCCGGCTGCGCCGAGCCGTCGCGCACCATGGACCAGATGATCAACGCCATGGGGCTTTGATCACGCTTTGACCTTGAATCGGGGCCTTGCCTTCGGGCCCCGATCGTCCCCAGAATTCTTTGGGAATTCATGCTGGCGGTTCGTCGCGTCTCGTCCTAAAACCCCGCCACGTTAGATTTCGATTGGAGACTTGCCGTGGACATCAAAGAAGTGAGGAAGCTCGACGCGTATCTGAAGCGCGTGTTCGGCAATCCCAAGATTCGCGTCCAGCCGCGGATCAAGAAGGACGATTCCGCCGAGGTTTATATCGGCGAGGAGTTCATCGGCGTGCTGTTCGTCGATGACGAGGACGACGATCGCTCGTTCCAGTTCCAGATGGCGATCCTCGAGGACGATCTCGTCGATCAGGAATGAGCATGATCCGGACCCGAAGGGCCGCGTTAGCGCAAAGTGTGAAGCGGTTCTCCCTCGCGACAAACGCGGAACGCGTTTGCGCGGAGATGACGCTCAAACAATAACCTACGCGAGCGCGGCCCCGTTTTCGGGGTCACGCATCCGTCGCAGCAAGCATCTCGGGAATCGTGACGAATTTCTCCCGGGGCTTGCCGAGCAGGGCTCCCCTGCGTTTTTCGGCCGCGTCGATCGTGGTCCACTCCGAATAGCTCACGATGCGCGCGACGCGGCTGGCGAGGCGCGCAAGCAGTGCATCGGGAGTATCCGAACGCGGCCGCCGATCGGCAAGATCGGCGAGCACGGCCTCGGCCGTCGCAATCCCGCAGCCGCGATTGGTGCCGATCGTGCCGCTCGGCCCGCGCTTGCTCCATCCGCAGACATAGAGGCCATCAACGAGGGAATGACCGATCGCGACGCGTCCGTCGATGTTCGCATGCACGCCGCGATGCGCGTCATAGGGAACACCGGCAACGGGCGCTGTCCTTCGGCCGACGCTGCTGAAGGAGAGACCGCATGCGATGTCCTCGACGGTGCCCGACCGCTGCCGGAACGCGATCGTCTCCAGGCGGCCTCGTCCGTCGATGGCGACGGGCGACAGACCAAATCGAAAGACACAGCGCCGCGGCTTCGTGGTTGCCTGCAGCGGGAACGCGCGCAGCAAGGACAGCTTTTCGGCAAGCTCTGGATCATCGGGACGTTGCGGCTCGAACTCATCCGATGTGACGTCGCGCATGTCGATCGACGTGTCGCATGCACTCAATTCGAAAAAGTCGCGCAACTCCTTCGCGGTGAATTTGGCCTGCGCCGGCCCGCCACGGCCGACGACATAGACGGTGCGAATCCGGCTTTGCGCCAAAGCCTCGAGCGCATGGCGCGCAATGTCGGTCTGGCGCAGCTCGTCGGCCGTTTTCGCAAGAATGCGCGCAACGTCGAGCGCGACGTTGCCATGGCCGATCACGATCGCCGCCTCATGGTCAAAATTGAACTCGCGATCACGGAATTCGGGATGCCCGTTGTACCACGCGACGAAATCGCCGGCACTGTGGCTTCCCGGCAGCGCTTCGCCGGGGATGTCGAGGGCCCGGCTCAGTTCGGCACCTGTCGCGAGCACGACGGCATCATAGGCCTCGCGCAGCTCGTCGACCGTGACGTTGTCTCCGACCGTCACGCCGCCGATGAAGCGAAAGCCGGGCATTCCGGCGATGCGGTCGAAGGCAATCGTGACCTGCTTGAGCTTCGGATGGTCGGGCGCAACGCCGAACCGCACCAGCCCATACGGCACCGGAAGCCGTTCGAACATGTCGACCGCGACCGCTGCGCCCGAGCGCAACAAGGCCTCAGCCGTGTAGAAGCCGCTGGGACCGCTGCCGACGATGGCGATGCGGCGTACGCTTTCAGCCGGGCCAATCATCGGCCCAGCGCCTGCCGGCGTTCGTCGGCGCCTGGCAGAGGCGGCAGGCGCGCGCTGAGGACGGGGGTTTCGGCGGCGCGTTTGCGGTTGACGTCGATCCAGAACTTTTTGTCCGCGGCGAGGCGATAGTCGGGCTCGATCGCGCCGACCGGGCATGCCGGCGCGCAGCCGCCGCAGTCGATGCAATTCTCCGGATCGATATAAGTCATGGCGTCGTCGACGTGGAAACACTCCACAGGGCAGACGGTGACGCATTCGGTGTATCGACATCCGCGGCAGTTGTCGGTGACCACATATGTCATCGTCAGGCTCCGCTGACCTGAACGAGGATGTCGGAGAACGTCGGCGCACGGCCGAGGTCGGCGAACGCGGGCGGCGTCAGCGCGTGAACCGTTGCGCCCTTGCGATTGGAACGCTGCCAGTAGCCGGACGGTGCCACCACGACCCCCGGCATGATGTCGGATGAAACGGTCGCAAAGGCCTCGAACGAGCCGCGATCGTTGAACACGCGAATCGGCGCGCCCGCGACGATCCCGCGCTGCGCCGCGTCGTCCGGATTGAGAAGCACCGCCTGTTCCTCGCCGGCCTGGGCAGTCTGAGCCGGAAGGTTGCCGTAGTTCGAATTCAGGAAGGCATGGCTCTTCGGCGAGATCAGGCTGAGCGGGTAGCGCGTCGCGAGCGCGGGCGCCGTCCGTGCGTTCTCGTTCGGCGGGATGTAGTGGGGTAGGGGATCGACCAGCGCGCCATCCTGGTCGCCATTGTAGCCCTGGCGGAACAGCGGCACCACGAAGTTGCCGCCGCCGGCGATCGTCGACTTGAATTCGCACTTGCCCGACGCGGTCGGAAAATTGCCCTCGCGATGCGGCGCCCAGTCGGCGGGTGCCGGCATGTTGAGGCGTGCATAGCCCTTGGCCTTGACGTCATCGAGCGTGATGCCCTCGAGGACCGGGTTGCTCCAGTCCAGCGAACCTTCGATCATTTCGTCGTCGGTCCGGAAGAAGGCCGGGTCTGTGATGCCCATCGCGCGCGCAAGCCGGCGGAACAGTTCGGTGTTGGAAACGGCCTCGCCGAGCGGCTCGATCGCCTGGTTGTTGTAGGACAGGTAAAGGTGTCCCCAGGAGAACATGATGTCCTTCTGCTCGAGCTGGGTGGTCGCCGGCAGAACGATGTCGGCATATTTTGCGGTGTCGGTCAGGAAGTGATCGCTGACGACGGTGAAGAGATCCTCGCGTTCCAACCCCTTTTCGAGCTTGCCCTGTTCGGTCACCATCGCCATCGGATTGGCGTTGTAGACGAACAGCGACTTGATCGGCGGGTCGAAGCCGAGTTCGCCTGTCAGCGCCGCGCCGAGGCGCCAGGAATTGAGTACGCGCATCTTTTCGGGCTGGAGATCGGGACGCATCAGCACGTCCCATCTGACCGGAAAGGCCCAGATCGGAAGCTGAAGCAGGCCGCCGCCGACGTGCTTCCATGCGCCGATCAGTCCCGGAAGGCAGGCGATCGCGCGCACGGTCTGGCCGCCGCCGGCATGCCGCTCCACCGCGACGCCAATGCGCACGACGGCGGGCGGCGTGGTCGCAAATTCCCTCGCCAGCTTGACGATGTCGTCGACGGCAATGCCGGTTTCCTGCGATGCGAATTCGGGGGTGTAGCCCGACACCCGCTCCGCCAGCTCATCATATCCGACGGTGTGCCTGTCGACGTAGTCGCGATCGACGAGGTTCTCCTTGATGATGACGTGGATCATCGCGAGTGCGAGTGCTGCGTCGGTGCCTGGGCGGATCGGAATATGCCAGTCGGCGAGGCGCGCCGTGCGCGTCCTTACGGGATCGATCACCACGAGCTTGGCGCCCGCCTTCTTCGCCTGCTCGATGAACGGCCAGTGATGCGAGTTCGTGCTCAGCGTGTTGCAGGCCCACAGGATGATGTATTTCGAGTGCACGAAGCTCTCGGGATCGACGCCCGGCGTGTGCCCGATCGTCATCATGTACGCGGTGCATGACGCGGAATCGCAGAACGTTCGCTCCAGAACCGTCGCCCCGAGCTTGTTGAAGAGGGGATCGCCGACGTTCAGCCCGTTGATGATGCCCTGCGTGCCCAGATAGCTGTAAGGCAGGATCGCCTGCGCGCCGTGCTCGGCGATGACAGCTTTCCAGCGCGACGCGATGGTCTCGATGGCTTCGTCCCAGGAGATCCGTTGAAACTGCCTGGAGCCTTTCGGGCCGACCCGCTTCAGGGGATGGAGGATGCGCTTGTCGCTGTAGACGCGCTCCTCATAGTTGTTGACCTTCACGCAGAGCCGTCCACGCGTGAACGGATGATCGGGATTGCCGCGGACCGCGATGGCCTTGCCATCTTCGACCGTGGTCAGGATGGAGCAGGTGTCCGGGCAGTCGTGGGGGCACGCGCCTATTACCGTGGTCCGGGCCATGGGTCTTCTCCGTTTCCCGATTCAAGACGGTGAAGGATGCGGCGGCCGGGCGCGGCCTGGCTTTTCAAAACGTGCGGTGTTGTTGTCCCGGACTGCTTTCGGCCCGTGGACGGCCAACCGGTTCTCTGGCATGGTTATTGCCAGACCCAACAATACCTCTTTACCCACATCGCGTTATCTGGCGGAGATTCCCGATGGGTATGCTTGGCAACTCTGTCGATAAATATGTTACCGGCAGAATGCTTCAGACGTCCAACGACCGGCGATGGGCGCATCTCCTCGCCGAGCGATGGAGCCATGAGCCGGGTGATCTGCCGCCGCAATTGCCGCGCGACACCGAGATCGCGATCCTGCTGCGTGGCAACTCGGTCGTCGACCGCGAAGGCGCAGGAATGCGGCAGCGGACCTTCGGCAGAAGGGGCACGGTGTGGCTCTGCCCGGCCGGCATCCGCGAAGATTTCATTCGTGTCGAGAACCAGATGCAGGAATGCCTGCATCTCTTTCTTCCCGGCCGGCCGTTCGACGATACCATGCTCCGGGATCTCGACATCGACCCGTCGGGAATCTCGATCCGGTACGAGACCATCGACCAGGACATGTTCATCGAGCACGTTGCGGATCGCATCCTGAAGGAGCTCGAACAGGAGACCTCCACTGGCCGGCTCCTGATCGAAAGCCTCGGGCGTGCGTTGTCAGCCCATCTGGTGCATGCCTACTCGGCCACGGCGGTCAGGCTCCGGCAATTGAATGTCGGCCAAAGGCCGCTCGATGCCAAGCGACTGTCGCGCGTGACGGAGTTCATCGATGCATCCGTCGAGCGCGATTTTTCGGTCAAGGATCTGGCATCGGTGGCGTGCATGAGCCCTGCGCATTTCTCCCGCAGCTTCAAGGCGGCGACCGGTGCGGCGCCGCATGAATATGTCAGCCGCCAGCGCCTCGATCTCGCCAAGCGGCTCTTGGCCACCAGCGATCGCCCGCTGGTCGATATCGCCTATGCCACGGGATTTTCGTCGCAGGCCAATTTCAACCGCGCCTTCCGCAAGGCCGTCGGCACGACGCCGAGCCTTTATCGCGCGCAGAAGGTTCGCGACTGACGCGGCGGTTTGCTGACGATCGGGGGCGGGGGCCCTTTCGGCCTACGCAACTGCGAGACGGCGCAGCAGAGAGGACTGTATATCGACTTAGACCAATACAGCGCGGAGGCGGCATGAGGTATTTGACCGCAAGCCTCGTCGCAATAGGGCTAGCAAGTGTTCCTGCCATCGCGAGCGCGCAGGTGGACTGCGCGACGATACCTCGCGGACCGGACCGCACCGATTGCTACCTCGCCCTAAGTCAGTTCTATCAGGGACAATCGGATCTCGCCGCTGCCAGAGCGCAGGCGCAAGCAGACGCTGCATGGTATCGGGCAATTACGGGAATGGCCCCTCCGAGACATAGACCGCATCGTCGCAAATAGAGGCTGACACGCGGCGCCGGGTACTGTCCGTATTTAACCCCTGGTGTCCTAGGTTGATTTTTGGAGTGTACTTATGTGCGCAATCGTTGTGCGCGAACAGGTGCTGACATGTTTCCTGTCGCAGTGATCCAACCGAATTTCGTGATGGCCTAATTTCGTTATCTCAGCTTGCAGACTGTGGCGCCTGCTCGACGACCGTTTGGCACTATCCCCGATTTGCTATCGGTGCTACTATAGGTAGCATGGCGGGCATTTTGTCGCCTTTGGAGAGGAAGATAGCCATGAAAGCCACATCGTTGTTCGTTGCGAGCCTGGCTGCCGCAACCCTGTCGTTTGCACCCGCCAACGCTGGAAAGATAGTCGCGCCAATTACCTATGCCTCAACTACCGGCAACTGCTCCACCACTTCTTGGCCCCGTTTTTCGGCCGAACAGTGTTCGAAGCCTCTCGCCCACAACTACACCGAATGTATGGCGATGGTGAGGAAGACGGGTGCGGACAGTAACGGTGCCTGGTGGTGGTGCAGTAGTCAGGGCTTCAAGAATTGATCGATCTCTTCAGAAACCGTAGCGACGACAAAGGCCGCCTCAGTTGGCGGCCTCCGGCGCCGACCCTGCGACAGTTCTCGCCTGGCACCACTTGCTTTTCGCCGGGAGCTCAAGGTGGGCCGTGCGCCGGTTTGCCGGGCACTCCGCACCAACGATCCCACAACGGGCGGCCGCTACGGGACCGTTGGCGCGATGCCTATCGGGTTGCCGATACGCACCTCCATCAAAGGCGACAGAAGCGAAGCGAGCAATTGTCCCTAGAGACAATTGTCTGTCGTGATCAGCGCATGATCCGGACCCGAAGGGCCGCGTCAGCGCAAAGTGTGAAGCGGTTGTCCCTCGCGACAAACGCGGATCGCGTTTGCGCGGAGATCATGCGCAAGCAACAATCTAGAACGCGATGACGATTCAACCCAATCTCAGCGCGTTTTAGCGCGCTGACCAGGGCCATGCCAATGCTGATTGCGGCTTCTTGGCTTGCGACCGCTCCGCGGTTGGCGTCGGCTTTTGCGCCTGGGCGATATTGGCCGGGTGCCGCGGACGCGGCAGCGGTATTTCGGGCATCACCTTTGGTTCTTCGGGGCTCACCTTTGGTGGCGCTTCGGGCATCGCCTTCGGCTCTGCAGCGTTGGCGACGACCTGGGCGAGTTGTTGCTGGCTCGCGTCGAGCCGCTCGGCAAGCTTCTGGTTCTCGTGCGCCATCTCGATCTGGTCTGCCTTGATCTGGTCGATGATGCCGTTGTTGCGTGCGCTTTCATCTCGGCTCGCCTTCAGTTGGCTCGCGAGATTTTCATTGTCGCTGACCAATTGCTCTTGCCTCGCTTTGAGCTGTTCGACCATTTGGTTCAAGGCAGCGACGTCGCGCGCGATCGGTTGGAGCTGTTGCGCCAACTCGGAATGCAGGACATCGGCAGTCGGCGCGACCTCTTTCGGCGCGGCGGCGTCTGGCGTGGCTTGCGTCAGACGTGCTGCGTCTGCGGGGGCCGTTATAGCAGTATCAGCGGAGGATGACCGCCACGAGGCAGCGATACCAATGGAAGCCGCCAATAGAGCACCGACGAGAGCCACATAGCGCCAATCTGCCAATCGCCAATCAGCCAATCGATAAATCGCCGCCAGGGGGGCGCGAGACGTTGTCATGCTGGTCGGCGGAATGCTGGCCGGCGGGTCCGAATGACTGACTCCCGCTTCGCGAGCCAGGTTCGAAAGCTGTTCCTCCAAGCTCGCGATCTGTCCTTCCGCGAGCACATCGTCCAGCGTGGAATTCATTGGCCGCTCCGTATCAAATGCATTGGCATCCGCCTGAGAGCGGTCCACGCGTCTGCGCTACGGCGAAGCTGACATTCAACGGAACGCAGATGGTTCTTGAGCCTGCGACGCTTCTCAGGGATGAGCATGCAACTGCATGTCAATCGGCTTTTTCACCAGCCCGGTTTAACGCAGCCGAGAAGGCGGAACTATGTTCACGGTCGGAGAACTACGGAAGGAACCCTGACCCGTCGTCAGAACGATCCCGGCGTCTGGCCGGCCGGGATTAGGTGCGGCCCGCGCCTTGCCTTGGCGACAGGACGGGCTAGCGTCCCTGCAAACACATGGTGCCAACGCGACTGGCGCCAAAAAAAGGAGAGTGTCATGACGACAAGCCGCGCCTGTCGCTATCTGCTGTTGCCGCTCACCTTGGCCGGCACGCTGAGCATCGGGTCCGCCGCCGAGCTCAATCCTGCCGCTGTCGTCTATAAATTGCCGGACCAGATCCCCTGGGGCCCGGTCGACGCGCGCGGCGCGCAGAGCGCCGTGGTGGTGGGCGATCCCAATAAACCCGGCTTCTACATGGTCTACAACAAGTGGACCAAGGGCAATCACTTCAGCCGACCGCACTTCCATCCGAATGACCGCTACATCGTAGTGCTCCAGGGCACCTGGTGGGTCGGCTCAGGCCCGAAATTCGATCCCGACCACGGCACCGTGCCGATGCCGCCCGGCAGCTTCGTGACCCATTACGGCAAGCAGGTGCATTGGGACGGCGCCAAGGACGAGGACGCCGTGCTGCTGATCATGGGCGAAGGCCCGGCAACAGCGACGGCGGCGGAAGAGAAATAGAGCGACTGAATTCGTTGAAAATGATGGTGCTGTCCTAATTAGGACGCTCGCGATCGAGAATCAGGACGCGGACTCATTAAGGCGCAGCCATAGCCTGATTGACGCGAGCTGAACGAAGGCAAGGTAGTTGGCGGCGAGCCTGTCGTAGCGCGTCGCCACCCGACGACACTGTTTGATCCTGTTGAAGAACCGCTCGACCTGGTTGCGAGCGCGGTAGAGATAGGGGCTGAAGCAGATCGGATCGCTGCGATTGCCTTTCGGCGGGATGTTGGCCCACGCGCCCTTCTTCATGGCAAGAAAGCTTTCCTGCAAGTCGAACGTCGTGGGCCTCGCCGGGGCTCAACGCAAGCCGTACCGGGAGACCATTGCGATCGACCACCGCATGGATTTTGCTGGTCAAGCCTCCGCGTGACCTTCCCATCGACTGCCGCTGGTTCCTGGTGATGCAGGCTCCATGCCGATGCACGCGGACAATCGAAGTGTCGATCATCTTGACAGCGGCATCGTGGGCAGCAGCAAGTGCGTCTATGATGCGGCCCCAGACACCGGCCCGCCGCCATCTAACGAAGCGGTTGTAGCACGTGGTGTACGGACCAATGCCTCGGGCAGATCACGCCAGGGGGCTCCGGATCGCAAAACCCAGAAAACTCCATTGAGAACGCGTCGGTCGTTTACCCGGGGAATGCCACGCGGCTTGTTCGGCAGCATCGGCTTGATGGTGGTCCATTCATAATCCGCGAGTTCGTAGCGCATGATTCGAGCCCCCAGTTCGGGAGTTTGAATCACGGGGGTCTGGCCAAGCGCAACGCTTGGCCCGGCCCCGTTTCGGCGCTTACGTGCTGGAGCGACATCGACCTGCCGACAATCGCCGATGAAACCGTCGAAAATGCCCCAAGGCGGACTTCGTCGAATTTTTCTACCTGGCCGCGTCGGCTTGCTTGGTCACACAAGGCAATTTCACGATTTTGAGGTCAAATACGGACGACAGTAGCCGCGGCCGAAGCGGCTGATGCACTGCTAGCTCCATTCCGGGGGAAGCTGCCTAAACCGGGATAACGGTGCCCGGCCTCGGGACAGTGATGCAACAGGCCCCTTGCAGGCGTCCGTTGGTGGTGCGCCCTCAATGCCGAACGTTGTGGCAAGTTCTCTAACGCCAACGGGAGTAACGAGGAGCGCGCGGCTATCCCGGATATGCTCGACCCAATCGTGCTCGAGGGCGTGACGAAGAATGGCAGCGCCGACCGCCCCGGCCAGATGCGGCCGGCGCTCGCTCCAGTCGAGACAAGGTCGGCAGAACACTCGGCGCTTGGAGGCGAGGCAAAGATCGACGCCCAACTCATCGAAGAATGACCGACCGGCATCGGTCAGTTGGCCGCCATCCTCGTCGAGCAGAATAAACGACTGTTGGACCAGCCGGTCGGCGATTGCAACGGCGATGCGGCCGGCCATGTGGTCATAGCATGTGCGCGCGTGTCGAAGCGTCTCTCCGCCGCGCCAGAGATTACGCTGCCTTGCGGGGCCTTCCTGCGCCACGACCATGAGACCTTCCAGCATGCGTGCGACAAGTGGAGAGGCCAGACGGAAATATCGTCGTCGGCCCCGCCTTTCGAGCGCGAGCAGTCCGGCGTCGCTGAGTTTCGCGAGATGGCCACTCGCCGTCTGCGGCGCCACGCCGGACAGATAGGCGAGCTCCGTGGCGGTCAATGTTCGGCCATCCATCAGCGCACTAAGCATGTTGGCGCGCCCAGGATCGCCGACGAGTGCCGCGACCTGCGCGATCTTGGGTCCCGTGTCCATGTCTTTGTCTTACGCCGACTAGGACGCAGCGCCAAGCACAAACACTTCGGCGAAGATCGTAGTGTTTCCGCGAGACTGGCGCGATCGCGGGACATAGATTGCGCGGACACCAATACGCCCCGTCGAAGGAAGTGCTGTCACGAAGCATAGATCATCCTGCGGCGTCGAATATTCGATTGATATCGAATGATCATCGCAAAACGGGGCTTATCTGAGCCGTCAAATTCTCACAGACAACTGAGTGTGATCAATGCAACCAACTTTGCTCGACACAAGGCATCGGGAACAAGCCCGCTCCGACAACACGTCATTGCATTCGCATCTCGCGAAGCCGCTGGCGCTTGCGGCCATGAGCCTCGGCCTTGGCGTTGTGCAGCTCGACATCACCATCGTCAACACCGCGCTGAGCAGCATCGGGACCTCGCTCGGCGGCAGCGTCGCCGAGCTGCAATGGGTGGTGACCGCCTATACCATCGCGTTCGCTGCCTTCATTTTGACCGCCGGCGCGCTCGGTGACCGCGTTGGCGCCAAACGGATATTCATAGGGGGCTTTGCAATCTTCACGTTGGCTTCGCTCGCCTGCGCACTGGCCTCGTCGGCGGTGTTCCTGATCGCCGCGCGCTCCGTGCAGGGCCTGGCGGCGGCGATCCTGGTGCCGAACTCGCTGACGCTGCTCAATCACGCCTATGCCGATCCGAAGGCGCGCGGCCGCGCGGTCGGCTTCTGGGCTGCAGGTGCGAGCGTCGCACTGACTGCAGGGCCGTTCGTCGGCGGCGCGCTGATCGCGCTGGTCGGCTGGCGCTCGATCTTCTTGGTCAACTTGCCGATTGGCGCCGCCGGCCTCTGGCTCGCATGGCGTTATGCGGAGGAGACGCCGCGACTCGCGCAGCGCGAGATCGATCTGCCGGGCCAGATCGCGGCGATCGCAGCGCTCGGCATGCTGGCCGGCGCTCTGATCGAGGGCGGCGTGCTCGGCTGGAGCCATCCGCTCGTCATCATGGGCTTCGCGGCGGCGGCCGTGATCGGACTCCTGTTCGTATGGCGCGAGGCACGCGCGGCACAACCGATGTTGCCGCTCTCGCTGTTTGGCCATCGCATGTTCGCACTGACCGCGCTGGTCGGGCTTCTCTTCAACGTCGCCTTCTACGGCCTGATCTTCGTGCTGAGCCTCTATTTCCAGAAGGTCAGTGGCTGGTCGCCGTTCGCAACGGGCCTCGCCTTTGTGCCCATGATGGGCATGGTGCTGCCCGCCAACCTCGTCGCCGCGTCGGTCGGCGAGCGCCTGGGCGCGCCGCAAACCATCGCGCTGGCTTCGGTGATCACCGCCGCGGGCTGCATTGCGCTGCTGCCCATGACCTCAGGCACGAGCTACTGGGCGATCGGCGTGCAACTCGTCGTCCTCGGCGGCGGCCTCGGCCTGCTCGTGCCGCCTTTGACCTCGACACTGCTCGGCAGTGTCGAGAAGTCGCGATCCGGCATCGCCGCAGGCGTGCTGAATGCGACGCGACAAACAGGCAGCGTGCTTGGTGTTGCCCTGTTCGGCTCGCTGGTCGGAGGGGACAATGGGTTCATTGCAGGCGCACATGCCTCGCTGGTGATATCGGCTGCCGTGTTGCTCGCAGGTGCGGTCGTGATCTGGCTTGGCCGATCAAAGAAGGGACGATGAAGAGGAGATGTGCAGACCGAGCTCGTGTGGTGCCCGGAGGCAGAAGACCAGGGTGTCGGACGGTTCGTCGCTTTCTTACGCGACGAAGAGCGCGCCTGTCAGCTCGTCCGAGTTGGATTTTCCGAGTGCTGTGCTCTGCGAAATAGCACGCTGCAAAATTCAGAGCCAAAAATGTCCGCTCTCATGCGCGAAACGATGACAAATCATCATGGTTGGGATCTCGTGAAGCAAGTCAGCGACACCCTGCACACTTGGCGCGACCGGGTTCGGCAGCGCCGCGAATTAGCGCGATGGACCGACCGCGACTTGCATGATGTCGGGCTGTCCTGGAGCGACATCGCGGGCTTGAACAGCAACCGGGTCGGCGCTGCCTCTGGCGAGGAGTGCCCAGCGCCAGTTAACCTGATGTAGCCTGGCCTCGTTAAAGCGCGCCAGGGCAATTCCAGACCAACGAAGTATTCCGTTCGAACGTGTTGGAACAACTCGGATATCGAGCTCATACCCGACATGGCGATGCGAAGTGCGGAAGTCTGCAAATGGCCCATCGCGTCATTTGCTGCGGTTGCACAAGGGCGGTCGCTATCGGAGGAAAGCGGACATCGCCGACGGTTTATGAGTACGCGGCCTAGGACACATCAAGTGTTAATGTTTGTCGCGACTAGAAGGCGTAAAGCTTCCTTGTCTCCCGGTCTGATGCCCTCCAGCCTTAGTCACGGGAGAACTGGCGGCCCTACCTAGCTCCCCCAGCAAAGTGGGGCCGCTGCGCTGCAGTTCGTAGGATGGGTGGCGCGAAGCGATACCCATCATCTCGACATCCGGCGGAACGTTCATCGAATGCATCGTCGTGACCGAAGAATTCGCCGGCGCCGGTCTTCGGGATAGACTCCAAGTCTGACGAGGTTAGCGCAGCGTGCTTGATGGGTATCGCTGCGCGGCACCCATGCTACGCGCTTTTGGGTGTTCGTTTCTGATCTTCCGCGTTCTTAATCAGGTTCAGAAATGCCAAAGGTACAGGTCCGAGCTCGTCGGGCTTCCTTGTGACGGCATGAAGTGTACGTTGCATGCTCGGGCGCAATTTGATTGTGACGAAGTCGTGCCGGTCCAAGGGCAACGCCAGTTCGGGCATGATGGTGAGGCCCAGCCCCTCGCTGACCATGCTGGTCAACGTTGCATTGTCGCGCACGAGGCAGACAATCTCCGGATTGCTTGAGGCGGCCGCCAAGAGTTCCTGAACAAGCGTCTCGCATCCGCCTCCGGATAGCAGCATGCGTTGCCCATCCAAATCTTTGAGGGCAATTGATCTCTTTGCTGCGAAGGCATGCCCCTGACGCACCACCACGACATAGTCATCCCTGAAGACGGGCATCGCTGCCAGCTCCGCGTGCGTGCGGCTGGTGAAGCCGATTTCAACGATCCCCGCTTGGATCCATGCGGTAACTTCAGGATCGGTGCCTTCGTAGAGCGTCACCGAAATATCGGGATGGGCGTCACGAAGCTGACGAAGCCAGCGTGGCAATAGGCGTATCGCAGCACTCTGGACGACGCCGATGCGCAAGCTGCCGCTCAGTGCGGCCGAGTGGCGGACGCTGCCCGCAAGGCGCTCGACCGCGGCCAGGACCGCGCGAGCCTCGGCCAATGCCGCGACCCCCGCGCTGGTGAGCGTAATCCCATCCCGCCGCCGCACGAGAAGCTGCGCACCCAGGGTCCTCTCCAGTGCGGCCACCGCTTGGCTAACCGCCGACTGCGACAGGCACAGGTGATCGGCCGCAACAGTGAAATTGCCTTTCTCCGCGACACTGCAGAAGCAGCGGGCCTGGACGACGGTAATATTAGGAAACAAGATTCTATCCAATAAGTAGGATTAATTGGATTAATTGATATAGCGTCGACTACTAGGCGGGGAAAGCAAAAAGGCAAAACAGAGTTCTACGATGTCCGCCGTTGACCGCGATCATTTGACTGTTGGCTTGGCCCAGATTGCACCGATCTGGCTCGAACGCGCGCCAACCCTTGAAAAAGTCGTCGAGTATTGTGTGAAAGCAGCGAAGCGAGGATGCAGCTTCGTTGCGTTTGGTGAGGCGCTTGCGCCCGGTTATCCCTTCTGGATTGAGCACACCGACGGCGCACGGTTTGAATCGGACCTTCAGAAGGAAATTCACGCGCATTACCTCGATCAAGCCGTCCAGATTGAGTCCGGTCACCTCGAGCCCGTGACCAAGGCTGCCGAAGAACTTGGCCTCGCGGTGACACTCGGGATTATCGAGCGTCCGGCCGATCGTGGCGGCCACAGCGTGTACTGCTCACGCGTTCACATCGGGAGCGATGGGAAGATCGCATCAATACATCGCAAGTTGATGCCGACATACGAAGAGCGCTTGAGCTGGGCGCCCGGCGATGGCAACGGGCTGCAAGTCCATCGCGTAGGCCCTTTCAATGTCGGCAGCCTCAACTGTTACGAAAACTGGATGCCTCTCTCGCGCGCGGCACTTTATGCTCAGGGTGAAGATCTGCATGTGGCTCTCTGGCCCGGTAACTTGCGTAACACGGAAGGCACCACACGCTTTCTTGCCCGTGAAGGCAGGAGCTATGTGTTAGCGGTCTCCGGCTTGATGCGGAAAAGTGACGTGCCGACGGACAGTCCTGCAAGAGCAATGCTTGAAAAGTGCCCGGATGTGCTGGCGAACGGTGGGTCCTGCATCGCCGGACCAGACGGTGAGTGGATCGTCAGGCCTGTGACAGACGTCGAGGAGGTCATTGTTGCAACACTGGATCAGCGGTTGGTGCGACGCGAGCGGCAAAACTTCGATCAGGCAGGCCACTATTCCCGGCCGGACGTGACGCGCTTGGTGGTCAACCGAAGCCGGCAAGCGATCGCGTCGTTCAGCGAGCATGCCGAATAGTGCCGCCGGTACGATCGAACCGAGGGGGAGTGGTCACGAGATGAGCATCGAGATCCGTCATTTGCTCGACCACAACCATCACATTCCGACCGTTGCGGCATGGCAGCAGGCGGAGTTTGGCTATCTGAGCCCCAACGGTACCGAGGAGCAACGTGCCGAACGGCTGAGAAGCGCCAGCGACAAAGCGCGCCTGCCAATCTCCCTGGTGGCGATCTCAAACGCGGGCGATCTCGTTGGCTCGGCCAACATCGTGGCGACAACGTTAATCCACAAGCATCTCACGCCCTGGCTATCGTCGGTGTTTGTGCCGCCGGCGCAACGCGGCAGAGGCATCGCCTCAAAGCTCGCATTGGCCGCGATCTCGGAGGCCGATCGGCTCGGGTTCGACAAGATCTATCTTTTCACGCCTAAGAACGAAGCTCTCTATGCTCGTCTTGGCTGGGAGACGTTCGAGCATGCTGCGATCAGCGGTGTCCCGGTTTGTCTGATGGCGAGAGCTACCCGATAACTGAAGCAGATGGCGTCAGTGCCATCCGATGACTGCCTGCTCACGACCACGGGTTCGTACTAGGTTGCCCTCGGCCGGAAGCCGGTCGAGGAACTCGAATATCTCGGCAAGATACGCACCGTGACGGCATTCGATCTGCTCTAGCAGGGGCAGACGTGACACGATCGGCGCGGCCGGCTTGATGTTCGCTCAGGATGCTATCTTGCCCCTGATTTGCCCGACGCGTCAAGTTTTATTCGCAAAATACGAAATTCGTTATGTCTGCGTGGCTACTTTGCATGGGGTTGTTTTCGACATTTTTGACGGGGGCTCCGTCCCGTCCTGCAAGCTGGCCTCACGGCAGGGCAGGGCGGCCGCGCTCAGCCCTTCGGTCCGCGCAACTGCGCCGTCAACTTGTCCATCGCCTCGGCCACGTCGCGCCACTGCGACAGCCAGCTTCGGGGAAATCGGAAGGTGAGGTCGGCGCCGTCGACGCGGCGCTCCGAAAGGCACATGCCGGGGGTCGCCGCATCGCGTGTGCAGCGCGCGGTCAATGCGGGGCTTGCGGCGGAGTAGAGATCCTCGCTGCCATAGGGGGTGTCAGTGCGGAACATCCGCATCGTCAGCCCGTCGTCCGGCGAGGTCGCAGCCTGATCGAGATAACGCGGATAGATGGTGCTGACCAGCAACTCCGGCGCGAGCGCATCGTGATGCGCCGCGATCGACAGGAAGATGCGGTCGATCGGCTGCATTGTCGTCTCCGCAGCATCGGCGGTGACATGCCTTGGCGCGCCCGGCACTTCAAGCGAGGGGTAGAGGAAATCGATGTCGATGCGCTCCTGTGGCCCGGAATGCCGCTGGATCTTCATCCGGATCGCAGCCGTCGGCACGTTGAACAGCGTGCCGCCGACGCTGACCGGCAGCCTGTCCGGCGCACTCGCGCCGATCACCGGGCCCCAGGTTGGCCACAGGAGATAGGCCACCACGGCCACCGCGCCTGCCGCGAACATGCCGCCGAGCACGAGCGGGGCGAGGTGCGCCATCGTCCGGCCCTGACGGCCGCGAGAGGAAGTTGCCGAGAACACGCTCATCAATGAGATCGCCGCAAAAGTCGGCCGGTGGCCGACGAATCAAGGGCGAATATGCCACGCGGCGACGGTTCCGCGCAGCCTGCCGACCCCATTGGGGGGATGACGCCGGCGGGGCACTCCGTTAACCTTTCCTTAAGACTAATGTAGCGTTAAGCGGCACTTTTTGTCACAGGAAGGGGCCAGCGTTGCGTATGGGCGGAACTTCCGATGACTCCTGAGACCTTGAATTCCTTCTTCGCCATCTGCATCGGGTTCGCGCTCGCGGGCGCGCTCGTGAACGGATACCAGGCCCTTTCGCAGCGGCCTGCCGGCTTCGGGCTGTTGCAGGAGGGTGTGGCGCCGAAGACCTTTGCGGCCGTGCCGTTCCTGGTGTTCGCGGCGCCCTTCATCATCATGCGCAACACGCTGCGCGGGGCGCGGCTGGAAAGCCGCCGCATGGAATTCGTGATGATGGCAACCGTCATCGCGGGCTTCTGGAGCATGATGAGCGGCACGTTCTTCCTGATGACGCTGCGCGCCGCCGGCGTGCTGGCCTGAGCGCACGCCTCGCGGCCCTTTGCTTGAACGTCGCAGCTCCGCTATGCCAAGGTTTCCTGACAGGAGACCTTCATGGCGATCTACGAGCTTGACGGGCAGGCGCCCGACCTTCCCGCCGATGGCAACTACTTCATCGCCGATACCGCAACCGTGATCGGCCGGGTGCGCCTCAAGCCAGGCGCCAGCGTCTGGTTCGGCGCGGTGCTGCGCGGCGACAATGAGTGGATCGAGATCGGCGAGGGCTCCAACGTGCAGGACGGCTCGACCTGCCACACCGATCTCGGTTTTCCGCTCCATATTGGCAAAAACTGCACCGTCGGCCACAACGTGATCCTGCACGGCTGCACCGTCGAGGACGGCGCGCTGGTCGGCATGGGCGCGATCGTGATGAACGGCGCGAAGATCGGCCGCAACAGCATCGTCGGCGCCGGCTCCGTCATCACCGAAGGCAAGGAATTTCCCGAACGCTCGCTGATCATCGGCTCGCCGGCGCGCGTGATCCGCGCGCTCGACGACGCGCAAGTCGCGAGGATGGGCAGCGCCGCGAAGTTCTACGTCGCCAACGGCCCGCGCTTTAAGAAAGGCTTGAAGCGGATCGGCTGACGTCACGCGTCAGCTCCCTTCGGACTCCCGGGCCTCGCGGGATCCGGCGATCTTTTCATGGCCAGCGGCCCACAGCGCATGTTCGTCGCTGCCATCCTGATAGGGATTGGCCTCGCGCGGGATGTTCTCGCGCGCGGCGCGCTCGCCTTCGGCGAAGGGATCGCGATCAGCCGTCATGACTTTGCCTTTCCGGATCTTGGACGCGCGGTTCGCTTGGCATTTGCCTGATCGAGCTTGGCACTCTTGCGCAGCGCGTCCTTCAGGTCGGCCGGTATGCCGTGCTTTTCCAGGAGGTCTGCGAAGGCCTCGTCCGCCAGATCCTGAAGCGTCTCCATGCGGTCGCGCGCAAGCTGCTTGAGCTTGCCGAACGTGTCCTCGTCGAATGCGATCAGCTTGCGCATGATCGTCGCCGCCTCCTTTTTCAAATCGTGCGTGACGGAAATGTTCCGGAACGCGCCCGAGCGCCCTTCGTTGGTGCCCGAAAGGGAGAGTTTCCGATGATGAGATTGCCTGCAACAGTTTCGGCAGCGATGTTCGTATCGATGCTTGGTCTCGCGGTCCTTGCAATGCCGACGACCTCGTTCGCACAAAGCAGCGGAGGTACGGGCGGAAGCAGCAGCGCGACGTCCGCCAACGGTCCGGGCGGTACCGGGGCGACGAGTGGGGTTGCTCCGCCGCCCGGCACGAACAGCCTCGGCACCGCACAGTCCTCCGGCGGGACCGTCGGCATGGGATCCGGTAGTGGAGACAAGTCAGTCGACTCGGTGGTCAATGCCGAGAACAAGAAGATCGACAAGACGGTGAAAAGCATCTGCCGCGGCTGCTGAGCCGGCAGGGATGGGCCAATCCCTTAAGTGCTTGAAAAGCAGCCGTAAAAAACAAGGCCGTTGACGCAATATACCGCCAACGACCTTGCCAGCCCCGGATATTGAAATTGGCTCACGCCATCCGGTAGCCCGCAGCATGACGCGGAATCATACGGGGGAATGTGATCTAGTTCACATGACGCAAAATTTTGGCGCACCAGGCCGGAACAAATCGCCGCCGGCCAAATCAGCTTCGCGATCTGCCCCGCTTGCGCAGGCTGGCATGGCGCCGCGCCGCTTTCCGGCGGCCAACTGCCGGCGTTTCGGTCTCCGTGGCCTGCGCGCTGGCGAAGGACTGTTTGAGCCCGTCGACGGATTCGGTCAGGGTCGCGACCTGCTCCGACAGGCGCTTGGTGTCGGCCTGTTGCGAGGCAAGCAGACGTTTGACCGTCAGAAGCTGGTCCTGCACCACCTGGAGCTGGTCGATCGATTCCTGCTGGGTCGCCTCCAGCCCCTTGGTCTTCTCCACGAGTTGCTCGGAGGCCTGTGCGGTGCGGGCCTGCAGCAGCCGGGTGGTGACCACCCGGTCGGACTCCGGGGCGGTGCCGCTATAGACGCGCCAGATCGCGATCGAGGTGACCCCGGTGACGAGCAGGAGCAAGGTCGCAGCCGTGAGCGCGATCGGCTGGCTGCCGAGACGGGTCAAGGCGCTGGTTCGCGCGTCGCGCGGTGCGAGATCAATCATCGCTGACAAAGCCCAAAAAAATGAACTGAAGTGGCGAAGACCAGCGGCAACGGCCGCCGGGGCGTCCCGAAAACATTACATTTCGGCAAGAAATAGGACCAAAAAGAGGCTGCGGGGGCAAAAAAGGGCCGTTGCGGCCGAATATGGCCGCTAGGGCCGCGGGATTCAGGGCTGAAAGCCGCTCAGCGGTCCCGAATACGTCTTCGCCCGCGGCGCCGCATAGGGCCCCAGCCGCGACGTTTGCAGTCCCAGCCGGACGAGCGCCTCGGCGAGGGGGACGGCTGCGGCGACGCCGTCGACGACCGGGAGGCCATGCTTGGTCGCTAGCTCGCCGGCGAGGTCGGCCATGCCGGCGCAGCCGAGGACGATGGCCTCCGTGCGGTCCTCGCGGATCGCGGCCGTGATCTCGCCGGAGATCTTGCCGAGCGCATCGGCATTGCGCGCCTCAAGCGCGAGCACGGGGACCTCGGCGGCACGGACGCGGGCGCAGCGCTCGGCGAGGCCGTATTTACGCAAATTATGCTCGATCGGCACGATGGAGACACCGAGCGTCGTCACCACCGAGAAGCGCGCCGCGATCAGGCTCGCCATGTGGAACGCGGCTTCACCGATGCCGATCACCGGTGCCTTGGCGATCGCACGCGCCGCATCGAGGCCGGTGTCGTCGAAACACGCGATGATGTGGGCGTCCGCGCCATCGCGGTCGGCCTCGCGGATGCAGCCGAGCATGCCGGGCACGGCGAAGGCCTCGTCGTAGAAGCCCTCGATCGAGACCGGGCCCATCGCGGGCTGACGGGCATCGATCAATGTGTCCGGCAAGGCGACAGCGCGGGCGGCTGTGGCGATCTTTGCCGTCATCGCGGCCGTGGTGTTGGGATTGACGACGTGGAGCCGCATCAGGTCAGACCAGTCCCTTGCCGGCATCCGATCCCTTTGCGGCCTGCCGCTTGTTCAGCATGTGGATGGTGCCGAGCGCGAGCGTGATCACCGCAAAGGAGACCGCGGAGATGATGGTGCCGAGCGCATAGATGTCGGGCTTCGTCACCGTGGTGGTGAGGCCCTGGAGATCCAGCGGCAGCGTGTTCACCGATCCGATCGCCTGGCTGGAGCGGGCGAGCTCGTCCCAGGACAATGTGAAGCCGAACAGCCCGATGCCGATCACCGAGGGCAGGATGATCGGCAGCACGACGTGGCGGAAGGTCTGCCAGGGCGTCGCGCCGAGATCGCGCGCGGCTTCCTCGAGCCTGGGGTCGAAACGGTTGAAGATCGCGAACATGATGAGCAGGCCGAACGGCAGCGTCCAGGTCAGATGCGCACCTAGGCCCGAGGTGAGCAGGCCCATCGAGGTCTCGAAATTCTCGTTCCAATGCGCCTTGATGAGATCGTCGATGATGCGGAATTCCAGGGAGATGCCGAGCGAGGTGATGATGGAGGGAACGATGAGGCTCGCGATCGCCGAATAGAACAGGATGCTCTGCGCCTTGAACCTGCGGCGGAACGCCATGCCCGCGGCGACCGACAGCACGACGGTGACCGCCATCACGACCAGCCCGAGTAGGAGCGAGCGGCGGAAGGCGGCCCCGAGATCGACGATGCCGGTACCCTCGAACAGCTTTGCCAGCCAGAAGGTGGATACCCCGTTCATCGGGAAGGTGAGGCCGCCCTGCGGGCCCTGGAACGATAGTACGTAGATCGCGATCATCGGGCCATAGAGAAACAACACATAGGCCGCGAAGAAGATCGCGAGCACGTAGAAGGAGCGCGGGCGTCCTTCCTTCATCACAGCTCCTTCCGGATGTCGACGATGCGCGACATCATGGTGATGATCAGGAAGGTGATCGCGAGCAGGATCACGGCGTTTGCAGCAGCCGCGGGGAATTGCAGCGCGTTGAGCCGGGTCTCGATGATCTTGCCGGCGGCGGCGATCTGCTGGCCGCCCATCACGCCGATGGTGATGAAGTCGCCCATCACGATGGTGATGACGAAGATCGAGCCGATCACGATGCCGGGTTTTGCAAGGGGGATGATGACGTTGACGAGGGTCTGGAAGCCGGTGGCGCCGGCGTCATAGGCGGCCTCGATCAGTGACTTGTCGATGCGCACCATCGAGTTGAAGATCGGCACCACCATGAAGAAGGTGAAGAGGTGCACGAGCGCGAGCACCACGGAGAATTCGGAATAGAGCAGCCATTCGACCGGCTGGTCGATCACGCCGATCTTGAGCAACCCGGAATTGACGAGGCCGTTGCGGCCGAGCAGTGGAATCCAGGCGATCATGCGGATCACGTTCGAGGTCCAGAACGGGATCGTGCAGAGCAGCGACAGGCCCATCTGCCAGGTTTTGGACTTGATATGGAAGGCGAGGAAGTAGGCGACCCAGAAGCCGACGAACAGCGTGATCGCCCAGACCATGAAGCACAGCTTCAAAGTCTTCACATAGGTCTTGCCGATCGTGCAGAGATCGGGGAGCTGCCCGATGCAGCCTTCGAACGTGTCGGTGTAGCCGCGGCCGGAGAAGGCGGGCAGCAACTGGTATTCGTTGTAGTCCCAGAAGGAGACGATGACGACGAACACCAGCGGGATCAGGAAGAAGGCGAGGAAGACGAGCATCATCGGCCCGGCCTGCAGCCAGGAGATGAAGGAAGGCGACAGACGCGCCGCTTTCTGGCGCGCCTGTCCCGATCCCCGGGCGAGGCCCGGGGATGCCTGTTGCAAGTGCTCGTCGGACGTGTCCATCACGCTGCGATGAACTCGTTCCACTTGCGGACCATGTAGTCGTTCTCGTCCATGACCGCGTTCCAGCAGGCGACGCCGCCCATACGGTCCTCGTACGAACCGCCGTCGCGCACGGCACCGGCCTTCTCGAGAAGCGAGCCGTCGGGCGCCTTGATGTCCTTCTCGGCGGGCTTGCCTTCCATCCAGTAGGCCCACTCGTAGGGCTCCATGTGCGCCTTCGCGGTCGAGAGCACCGCGGAGTAGTAGCCTTGGCGGTTGAGGTACGCGCCGGCGTAGCCGGACAGGAACCAGTTGACGAACTCGTAGGCCCAGTCGAGCTTCGCGCCCGACACGCCCTTGGAGACGCAGAAGCCCGAGGCCCACGAGCGGTAGCCTTCCTTCAGCGGCTGGAAGGTGCAGGCGATGCCCATGGAGCGGACCTTGGTCACGGCCGGCGACCACATCGACTGGATGACGGTCTCACCCGACGCCATCAGGTTGACGCTCTCGTTGAAGTCCTTCCAGAAGGCGCGGAACTGACCGGCCTTCTTGGCTTCGGTCATCACCTTCATGGTGAGATCGATCTCTTCCTTGGTCATGTTGCCCTTGTCGGCATATTTGTACTTGCCGGTGGCTTCCACGACCATCGCCGCATCCATGATGCCAATCGAGGGGATGTTGAGGATCGAGGCCTTGCCCTTGAACTCGGGATTGAGCAGCTCGGCCCACGAGCTGATCGGGCGCTTGATGAGATCGGGACGGATGCCGAGCGTGTCGGCGTTGTAGACGGTGGGGATCAGCGTCACGAATTCGGTCGCCGACTTGGCGAAGGTCTTGGAGTCCTTGCCTTCGAGATAGAGCACCTTCCATGGCGCGGTGCCCTGATTGCCGATCTTCTTGCCGCCGGGCGTCTCGCCCTTGGTGAAGACGGGAGTGATGTTGTCGAATTCCTTGATCTTCTTGGCGTCGAGGGCAAGGATGTTGCCGGAGGGCACGAGCTTCTTCAGCGAGAAATATTCGGTGTCGAGCACGTCGAAGGAGTTCGGCTGGGTCATCACGCGCTTGGTGACGTCATCGGTCGTCGCGGTGATGTATTCGATCTTGATGCCGGTGTCCTTCAGGCACTGCTTGGAGATGTCATCGCCCTCGTTCACGGCGGTGCCGAGATAGCGCAGCACTTTCGGCTCGGCCGACATCACGTAGGGGAAGCCAGTGATGGCGCCGGAGCCGGCGGCGAAACCTGCGAGGCCCGCGGTCCCCTTCAACAATGTGCGGCGGCTGACGCCGGTCTTCCTCGTCGTCTCTGTCATGTCGGTCACTCCTCTGTGTTGCGCATTTTCTGGACTGGATGGCGCTATTGCAGACGCTGCGCCTTGGCGGGATCCCAGGTGGCCAGCACGCGATCGCCTGGACGGAAGGGGTGGGCGTCGAAGGTGGACTCGGGAACATGGGAGAACAGGGCGGTGCCGTCGTCGAGCGTGAGCGAGACGGCGACATAGGAGCCCTGGTACTCGGTCTCGGTCAAAAGCGCTGGCGCGCCGAAAGCGCCGTCCGCGATCGGCTTGATGCCGAGCTGATCGGCGCGAACCGCGATCATCTGGCCGGCATCCGAGAGCACGTTGTGTCCGCCGATGAAGCGCGCGACGAACTCGGTGCGCGGATGGTGGAAGATGTCGCGGGCGCTGCCCTGCTGCTCGATGCGTCCCTGGTTCATGACCACAATGTGGTCGGCGAGCGCCATCGCCTCTTCCTGGCCGTGCGTGACCTGGATGAAGCTGATGCCCAGCTCGCGCTGAAGCCGCTTCAACTCGCCGCGCATCCTGACGCGCAGGAACGGATCGAGCGCAGAGAGCGGCTCGTCGAGCAGCAGGATCTGAGGCTCGGTGATCAGGGCGCGGGCAAGCGCCACGCGCTGCTGCTGGCCGCCCGAGAGCTGCGCCGGCAGGCGCGCGGCATAGGGCGTCATTGCCACCAGTTCGAGCAGCTCGCCGGCGCGCTTGTGACGCGTCGCGCGATCGATGCCGCGCATCTTCAGCGCGAAGGCAACGTTGTCGAGCACGGTGAGATGCGGAAACAGCGCATAGGACTGGAACATCATCGCCGTGCCGCGCTTGGCCGGCGGCAGGTCGGTGACGTTGTGGGGGCCGAGGATGATGTCACCCTCGCTGACCGCCTCGTGGCCGGCGATCATGCGCAGCGTCGAGGTCTTGCCGCAGCCGGAGGGACCGAGCAGGCAGCAATAGGTGCCGGCCGGAATCTTGAGGTTGACGCTGTCGACCGCCAGCGTCGTGTCATAGCGCTTGGTGACCGAGACCAGTTCGAGGGCGGCGGGAAGGGCCATGGGGCTCCCAGGGATAGGGCGATTTACTCCTTCCCTCGGCAAGGCCCGTGCCAAGCGGAAGTCCGCGGCATTTTTTTGGAACTGCCTAGCAATGTCAGATCGTTAGCCCGGAGACCGCAAATCCGAGCGGTGCGGCGGTGGCCGCTACGGTGCATCGTGCACACAAAATGGTCAGGGATTGTATAAAGTTTCGCCTGTCATTGGATACGGCTGGTCGACTAACCTTTGCAGCCTGATTTGACGATCGAGCCCCAAATCAACGAGCCCACATACAACAAGCCAAAGTCTATGGCCGCCAAAGCTCAACCGAAGTCTGACACATCGCTCGCAGCAGACAATGGCAGCGACCGCGTCAGCCGTATCCGGGAGGGCGTCACGACAGCGATCCTCGAGCATCGGCTGCTGCCGGGCACCAAGCTCGGCGAAGACGAAATCGGTGAGATCTACGGCGCGAGTCGCACCCTGGTCCGCACCGCGCTGCACCGGCTCGCGCATGAGGGGATCGTCAGCATCGAGAAGAATCGCGGCGCATTCGTTGCGCGGCCGACGCCGGCCGATGCGCGCGAGGTGTTCCAGGCGCGGCGGCTGATCGAGCCATCGATCGTCGATCACGCCATCGACGCGGTATCGCCGGATTGGCTTGAGCGCCTGCAACAACATCTCGCCGAAGAGCATGCGGCGGAAACCCGCGGCGACGCCAGGGCCTCGATCCGGCTGTCCGGCGAGTTTCACCGGCTGGTCGCCGAGATGTCCGGTCACAGCATCTATGCCGGTTTTCTCAAGGAGCTGATCGCGCGCTCCTCGCTGATCATCCTGCTCTATCGCCGCCACGACACGCCCGCCTGCGGCACCAGCCATCATGCCGAGATCGTCTCCGCGATCCGCAGGCAGGACAAGTCGCAGGCGCGCGAGCTGATGCTGTCACATCTCACGGAGATCGAGGCCGAGCTGTTTCTGAAAGAGCCGGCCGCTGACGAACCGCGGCTTTCCGACGTGCTTGGCGCCTGAGGCGCGGATCGCGAGCCTCCAGCGGTCGGTGGGCCCAGGCCCGAGGACCGGCGTCAATGCAAGCTTTCACTATCGACGGCGAGCTGTCCGTCTTGTGTGATCTCGTATTCGCCGTTTCGCTTCCTCATCCACCCGGACCTGACCATCTCCCGCGCGGTCTGAACGGAGCAAATCGGATGATTGCCTCCTGGGTGATACAGCCTGTCGTTTCGGACAATGAGATGCCCGTAGAGCTGAGCCTGACGCAGGGCCCTGCGCATTCCGGGCGAGGGATTTTTCATGTCTCTTCAAGCTCGGGCGCAAAATGCGTCGGCTCAAAGCGAGCGACGCGACGAAAACCCTGCCATAGCTCTATCACCTCGTGACCTGCCAGCATCTCCGCTTTCAGTTTCGCGGTTGCGTCGTCGGCGCATGTAAGATCAATGCGGCCGGCAATATGTCCGCCAGGCTGCATTACATAGGCACGATAGTCGATCCATCCCCATGTCCTCGGCACTTTGTGCTTCAGGAGGTCCAACGAGATGCGTAACTGCGCAAACGATTGGGCGATGTGCTCGTCTACGATGCGGCTGCGAAGCTCAGTCGGACTGCGAAGCGACACGCGATCGATTACGCGCATGGTGGAGATCCTCCAGCCGCAATTGAACGATCTCGGAGGTCGGCTGTTCCGTTCTTCGGAACAGTTTTCGCGCTGACGTCAAATGATGCCGAATAGAATGAAAAATCCGACCTCGACGAGGAAAACGAGGCCGGTGATCACCGACATCAGAAACACGTCACCCGGCGACAGGAACTGCATGGCTCGCCTCACACCGCTCGCGAGCCCCCATTCTCAATTCACCTATGTTAAAAAGGTTTCGGTTCCCAGGCGGCGTCACATACCCGAAAGCGTGGCGGCTTTCGCCGCCACGCGCGCCCTAGGTCTCAACCGGAATAAGGGAGGACACTTCCCGATCCCGCAGATTCTCGCTTGTCGCGAGGCCGGCAGCAACGCCGGTGCGGTCGGCGGCGGGACGGTTCTGGCTCATCTTGCGTTTGCCTTCGAACCGGCTCACGGGGATGCGCACACCGACGATCCCGCGCAGCTGCGCGGCGATGAAATCGGCAGGTGCTTCGCCGACAGCCCAGGGCTTGGCGCGCGACGCCTCATGCAGGTTGGTCAGCCGCGTGACCACCTCGAGCAGACGTTCGCTCTCCTCGAAGAACTCAACCGGGCCATAGGCGTGGACTGCGATATAATTCCATGTCGGCACCACCTTTCCGGTTTCCTGCTTGGTGACGTACCAGGAAGGCGTCACATAGGCTTCCGGACCCATGAAGATCGCGAGAGCCTCACCGGTGGGCGCGGCACGCCATTGCGGATTGGCCTTCGCCAGGTGTCCGTACAGCACGCCGCGCTCGCCTTCGGTCTCATCCAGGAAGAGCGGTAGGGGTGTCGCGACCGGCCCTTCAGCAGTCGCCGTGACCAGATTGGCGAGGCGGGCGGAGCGGATGGTTGCGCGGATGCTCTCGATATCGTCATCCTGAAGGCAGGGGGCACATACATGGCGGTTCTCCGGTCTCGGCCCGGAGATACCCCTCGAGCTGGTAGGCTGGAAACTACCAGTTATCGAAGATTTTGGTAATCCAGTTGTCGCGACCTGCGCTTAGCGACGCGTCGAGCGCAGTTGATCCACCACGACAGCCAGGAGCTGGCAGCCGCGCTCGATCTGGCGGGCCTCCAGCGCGGCGTAGCCCATGACGAGCCCGACGACATTCGGTCCAGGCCGGCGCGCCTGCTGCCGTTGATCGAATAGCGGCGAAACGGGGTAGATGCCGATCCCTTTGGCGAGAGCGGCTTCAATCAGCGCCGCTTCGGACGTGCGGGGGAGATCGCGAAACCAGACCACGACGTGCAAGCCGGCCGCGGCGCCGTCGATCTGGATTCGCTCGCCAAATCTGCGACGCAGGGCATCGAGGAGAATGTGCCGGCGCTCGCCATTGCGTCGCCGGACGCGCCTGACATGGCGGTCATATGCGCCGGTATCGAGCATCGTCGCGAGTGCGTCCTGCTCGGCCAGCGGTGTGTGCCTGTCCATGAGCTGCTTGGCTGCGACGAAAACGGACTGGAGTCCTTGCGGTACGACGAGATAGCCGATCCGCAGCGTGGGGGAGAGCGTCTTGGAGACCGTCCCGAGATAGATGACGTTCTCGCTGCCTTCGAGAGCGTGCAGCGGGGGGACAGGTTTGGTGTCGTAACGGTACTCGCTGTCGTAGTCGTCCTCGATCATGTAGGCGTCGAACTTTCTTGCCCAGGCGAGCAATTGGTGCCGGCGCCCGATTGGCATGACGCCGCCAAGCGGAAACTGATGCGACGGCGTCACGTAAGCCAGCCGTGCTTCGATCTTCGCAAGCTGCTCGGTATCCAGCCCGTCCGCGTCCACCGGAATTGAGACTGCGAGCGCCCCGGTGACCGAGAAGACATGACGTGCCATCAGGTAGCCGGGATCTTCCATGATGAACCGGTCGCCGCCATCGAGCAGAAGCCGCGCGCACAGATCTAGCCCCTGCTGCGAGCCGTTCACGACGATGATCTGATCAACCTCGCATCGCACCGCCCGCGACCGCCAGAGATAGCCTTGCAGTGCCGTCCGCAGCCGCCGCGAGCAGCAAGGATCGTCGTAGGTCAGTTTTTCCGGCCGCTGCGTGATCGCTGCGGCCATGGCTCTCTTCCACGCCAGCACCGGAAAGTCCGTCGGTGAGAGATCACCGTAGCGAAAGTTCGCGATGAGCTTGCGAGCTTGGTCCCTGGGGCGCGGCGTGAATTGTCTCAATCGCTCGCCGTAGCTCGACAGTCGCGCCTTTCGCGACGACGGCGACCTGGCGTCCACGGTCCGGGTTTCGGCAACAGCTCTCGCAACGCGCGGCCTTGCGCCATGCCGGACGTCGATGAAGCCCTCCGCCGCGAGTTGCTCGTAGGCAACCGTCACGGTCGAGCGCGATACGCCGAGCTCTCCGGCAAGCGCGCGGGACGAGGGCAGCAGCCCATCGGCGCCGTACACGCGTGCCAGGATCTGCTCCCTGAGCGCTTCGTAGATCTGGCGCGCTCCCATTTTTCGGGTGCGCTGCGCACCGGGCGCTTCTGTCTGGACCATCGAAAGTTCACAAATGCGGCTGATCGGCAAAGCCAGTTTGTGGCCATTCGAATCGAATGCCAAGCTGTCTCTATGAGGGATGGAGTTGCGGGAAGCAGTTATCGCTGGCCCAAAAAGATTGCGGCCAGCCATTGGGGGATGGCTGGCCGCGCGCGAACCGGTCTGGGACGGGGAGGGGTGGGGATGTGACCGGGTCGCGTAACTCGTTCCTTGCTAACTATTGATCCTTGGCGCTGGCGGTAGAAACCGCCGGCTTGGTATCGCCGAGCGAAACCCAGACGTTGGGATCGCTCTGCGACTGGCGCTTGACGAAGCGGTAGCCGGTCTCGGTCCAGGCGACGACATTCTCGTTCTGATTGTCGAGAATGAACTCGCCCTTGTCGGTCTTGACCGTCAGCACCGCGTGTCCTTCACCCTTCTTGTCGCGCACCACGGTGATCAGCAGGGCCTCGCGCGGCCATCCGGCATCGATCAGCATCTTGCGCTTCAACAGCACATAGTCCTCGCAGTCGCCGTAGCCGTCGGTCGGCAACGACCACTTCTCGATCACGCCCCAGTGCTCCATGTCGGTCAAAGGCTTCACGGTCTCGTTGACCCAGCGATTGACCTTCAGCAGATCGCGCCATGCCGTCTGCGACATCACGATGTCGCGCGGCTGCGACGGACCGCCCTGGCATTGGGCAGCATTGTCGGCACAGAACTCGACCCAGCCGATCGGCGCACGCGTATTGTCGCCGAGGCTCGCATAGAGCAGGCGGCCTTCGCCGGCCTGCGCCGTTGCGCTGATCCCGAAGAGCATGGCGGCAACCGCCAGCTCTTTCCCCTGTCCCCTGAAGTCGAACATCGTGGCCCCCGTTTCTTGTTGGGACCACAATTCGCACGAAGCTTTTGCGTTGCCGCTAAATGGGCCAAGTCAAATCGAGACGAATGCAAGTAAAACGAGCGCTGAATTCGATTTAGACTTGAGCAGAATTCGACTAAAATTTGAGAATACTGGAATTGAATAAAATTGTAGACATTAACGCGCTAGGTCCGGAGAACTCAGCGTTTTTGCGCTGCGCTGTCGCCCGCATTAACCGGCACGCGCTCGCGCGCGAGATGTAAAAAAGGCGGCGTCCGCGTTGCGGAGGCCGCCTTTTCGGTTCGATTGCTGGATTTTTCAGGCGATTGCGCTTTACCGCGCGGTAACGCTCTCTTCGAGAGTCTCGACCGGCTGCTCGTGAACGAACTCCAGCGCGAAGCCATCCTCGAGATTTCTGACCACGCGGCCCTGGACGCGGCCGAGCATGACCTGCGATTTCAGCGGAGGCCGGTTCTCTGCGGCAATGGCGGCGCCGGACAGCGACAGGTCGATGATACGGCAGGTCATCTTGGTGCCGTCCTCGAGCGTGAGCACCGCGATCGGGTTGCGAGGTACGATACGGTCGTGGCGGCGATCCTCCGGCAGATTGAGGATGTCGCGGTTGGCAAGCCAGGTAAGCTGGGCCGCGAGCTTGTCGCGCTTGCGGGGCGTTGCCCCGATCGTCATGGCGAAGCCGTTGTCGATGATCCGGGTGATCTTGCCCTCGACGCGGCCGATATGGTCGAGATAGGCGACCACACGGTCGCCGACATTGCCGATGCCTGGGGCGAGCAAAGCGAGGCCGCCCGGTGACATGTTGATCACCTGGCAGGGGAATTCACGGCGGTCCGGCAGCATATAGCGGCCGAGCAGATGTACTTTCACCCGCTGGAAACGCCGACGCTCTTCGGCGGCAGGAAGAAATTTTTTGTTCGCCAACGCCATTTTCACTACCCGACCCCCGGGCGGAGTCCCAACGACCCTAAGGCGCACAGGGTTAACGCGCCGTTAGCGGGATGGGCGAGACGTTCAGAATAGGTCAGGTGGGCTGCGCGCGCTGGGCGGCGACGCGCTCGAAAAGCCATAATAGAGGTGGGCAGGCGAGCAACGCGGCGGCGCCAAGATCGAGGGCCGCCGCCGCGCTTCCGGCCCAGCCGGCGAGCCGTCCGGCGACCACTGGTCCGAGCATCATTGCGGAATAGAACACGGTGAGGAACAGTCCCATCCCGATCGCGCGCGTCCGCGGTGCGAGCACGCGCGCCGGCAGGCTCATGATCGGTCCGGCCGGCTGGCCAGAGGCGAGACCAATCGCGATAACGGTCGCGATCACGGCACCGGATCGGGTCAAAAGCACCAGCAGCAGCGCAAGGGCGAGGCTGCCGCCGACGAGCAGGATGAGCGGCCGCCCGGTCCGGTCGGCCAGAACACCTCCGAGCGGGACGGAGACGGCCGAGATCCACAAAGCGAGGCTGATCACAGAGCCTGCCGCCGCCACGGTCCACCCTCGCTCGACCAGCAGCGACGGGCCAAACGACAGGATCATGGCAAAGCCGACATTGAACAGGCCCCAGATCGCGCCGGCGATCATCACCGCGGTCACCGTCCGCCGATCGAGATGTGCCGATGTCGTCGCTGCCGTCCCGCTCTCGGGCGGGGGCCGGTAGAGCAGCATCAGGACGATACCTATGGCGAGCACGGCGCAGACGGTCATGAACACCGCGCCGGTGCCGCCCGCCGTGCCAATCGCGGGCAATGTCAGGAGCGAGAGCGCGATTCCCGTTGGCCAGGAATTGATGACAATGCCCATGGCGGTTGCGATCTCTTTGCCCGCAAACCAGTCCGTGGTCATCTTGGTGAGCTGCACGCTCAGCAGCACGCCGCCGACACCGGCGATCAGCCGGCCTGCGATCTGCGAACTCCAGTCGCCCGCGAGCGCCATCGCGAAGCTGCCGGTCATCATCAGGGCAAGGGCCACGAGCGCGGTGCTCTTGTCGCCGAACCGCGCGCCGACCGCGCCGCCGGGCAGCGCCAGCACGATGCCTGGCGTGAAGTAGAGGCCGATCAGGAGGCCGATGTCGGCAATTCCGATGCCAAAGGTCTGTTCCAGGAGCGGTGCGACCGCAGCCACGCTCTGGAACTGGAACGCCATGGTGAGGCGCACCGTGAACAGGATTGCAAGAATGCCCCAGCGATTGCGCAACGTCTCACCCCGTTGAGACTTTTGCAGTCAGCGTGGGCCGGCGAGAGAGGCGTGTCAACGGACAGGGGGTCCCTCGAGCTGGGACGGTCTAACCCTTCTGCGTCGCGCGCCAATAAAGGACGAGCAGCAGCGCCAGCAGGACGGCGGCCGACAGGGCGAGCGACCAGTGAATGCCGATCGCCGCGCCGAACAGGCCGACGGTGATGCCGCTGAAGGCCCGCATTCCGAGCCCGGCCATATTGAACAGGCCGACGACGCGTCCGCGGATATCGGCCGGCGCGTTGAGCTGCACCAGCGCCTGCGCCATGGTGTTGAACGACAGCTCGAAGAAGCCCGCGGCAAACAGCAGCACGATCGCCAGCGGATAGATCCGCACGGACGCGAAGGCGAGCAGCGAGATGCTCCACAGCATAGCCAACGAGATCGCGGTCCGCGGCGTGCCCTTGAGCCGTCCCCACGATTCCAGCGCGATGCCGGCGAGCAGCGCGCCAGCGGCGTCGGCCGCCAGAAGCACGCTGTAGGACACGCCGGGATCGCCATGGCCGAGATCGCCGGCAAAGCCCGGCATCTGCGCGTGGTAGGCGTTGCCGATCATGAAGGATGTGAGCCCGGCCAGCCATGTCATCGCAGTCAGCACCGGCTGCGTGCCGATGGAGCGGATCGTCAGCACGATGTCGGCCAAGCCGCGGACGGCGAAGCGCCCCGCTGCGACGCTTTTGTCCCGCGCGGGCGCCCAGAACAGCCAGAGCAGCATGGGCAGGTAGAACAACGTATTGAAGATGATGCCGTGCGAGGCGCCCAGCGTCAGCATGATGACGGCGCCCACGGCAGGGCCGACCAGGATGCCGAGATAGCGCGCCATCGCATTCAGCCGCACCGCGCTCGGCAGATCGGCAGGTCCAACGAGGTCGTAGAGCAGGAGCTGGTTCGGCGTCTGCCACAGGACGCCCGCGCAGCCATGGATGACCAGCAGCAGCATCGCGTGCCACATCTGGATCGTATCGGTGATGAAGAAGATGCCCCATCCGGTGGAGGCAACGATGAACAGCAGCATCCCGCACTGGATGATGCGGCGCGGATCGAAGCGGTCGGCGAGGCTGCCGGTCGCGACGGAGAACAGCAGGAACGGCAACCAGTGCGACAGCACCGCAAAGCCAGCCAGCGCCGGGGAGTGAAATTTCTGGAACACCACCCAATAACTGATCACGTGCTCGATGTTGTCGGCCATCATGGCCAGCACGTAAGCCACGAACTGCGCCCGATAGGGGCGCGACTGCATTGCTGCGAACGAACTCGGTGCAGCCGCCGGTTTCGTGGGGTTGTGAATATTCAATCGATGACCTGGGTAAGAATTTGGCGGGGATTACAGTCTGACACCTTCGTCGAGCGGCCTTGCAGCCCGGATGGAGCGGAGCGAAATCCGGGAGCAGGCGGCCCCGCATTCCGCTCCATGCGCCAGCTCCGCTGGCGCCGCGGTTGGCATCGCGTTGAACCTCACATAGGCTCCATCGCAGCCTGCGACATTCAACACAAGACGGGCAGTGAGGAAATAGCCATGGAGTCAATCCGCGTATGCACACACGCCGGGCCGGGCAGTGAACCTGTCATCCGCACCGTGCCGTGGCCGAAGGTCGGGAGGAAAGCGGCGCTGATCAAGGTCGGCGCCTGCGGCGTCTGCGGCACCGACCTGCACATTCTCAAGGGGCATTGGCCCAAACCATTGCCCTGGCCGTTCACGCTCGGACATGAGCTCGGCGGCGTCATCGTCGAATGCGGCGAGGAGTTCACCGAAGATTTCATGAGCAAGCCGCTCCGCGTCGGATCGAAAGTGATGATCCCGCCGCTGATGCCCTGCGGCCATTGCTACTACTGCATCCATTATCCGGCGACGGCCAACAAGTGCCTGACGCCGGTCTATTACGGCCGCTATCTCGGCTTCGACAAGGCGCCGCATCTGTGGGGCGGCTGGGCCGAATATGTCTATGTCGATCTCGACATGCTGCCGGGCACCAAGATCTACAAGCTGCCCGACGACATGTCGCTGCGGCTCGGCGCGCTGTCCGAGCCGCTGACGTCCTGCATCCGCGCCTTCAACCGCGCGAGTCGCGCCGGTGGCTTCACCTGGGGCGACACGGTCGTGATCCAGGGGGCGGGTCCTATCGGCATTCTGGCGGTCGCGGCTGCGCGGGAGATGGGAGCGGGACGCGTAGTCTGCGTCGGCGCGCCGGAAGAGCCGCGGCTCAAGCTGGCGCGCGAGTTCGGCGCGGAGACGACGGTGAACATCGAGGAGCTGAAGATGCCGCAAGATCGCATCAAGGCCGTGCGCGACATCGTCGGCGGTTTCGGTGCCGATCTCGTGATGGACTGTTCTGGCCACCCCTCGGCCGGCCCCGAAGGCGTCGAAATGCTGCGCGATGGCGGAACCTATGTCGAGATGGGCCAGTTCACGGATGCCGGATCGATCGAGACCTCCTGGCATCGCATCTGCACCAAGGACCTCAACGTGCTGGGCTCCTGGGGCTTTACCGGCAACGATCTGCCGCTCGGCGTCGACATGCTCTACCGCACGGCGGGCAAATATCCATGGCTGAAGATGCAGACGATCTATCCGTTCACGGAACAGGGCGTCGCGCAGGCGGTGGCGGACGCGATGGCGATGAAAACGGTGAAATCGACCATCGTGCCGTGGCCGGAGTTGGTGGAATAAGAAGAGCGGAGACGCGGAGAAAGGCTTCGCCGCCCTGAAAGTTCCATCAGGAATCCGCGAGATGTCCACGCCGGGGTGAAACTTAGGTCCAAGTTCCGACTTTCACTTGGCGGGAGAATGACTGTGAAGCGTATCCTGGAACCCGTCACTTACATCCTTGCTGCCGTCTACTTCCTGGTGGACGCGGTTTTCATGGCCGTGGCGAGGCCCATATCGCGCTGGCTTGGGCGGCACCTGGAATTCAAGCGGTTGCGGGCCTGGATCAGATCGCTGCCGCCTTATCCGTCGCTCGCCCTGTTTTCCGTGCCTGTGATCATCCTCGAGCCGATCAAGCCCATCGCAGCCTACCTCGCCGCAACGGGGCAGTTTGTCAGCGGCGCGGTGGCGTTCATCATCGGCGAACTGCTCAAGCTCGTTCTGGTCGAGCGCCTGTTCCACCTCACGCGTGACAAGCTGATGAGGATTCCGGCTTTTGCCTGGGCCTATGGGAAGTTCGCCGAGGTGAGGGCGTGGTTGCAAGCAACCGAGGCTTGGCGGGTCGTCCGCGCCTTGAGCCGTGCGGCGCGGGACTATGTTGCGCAGGCCAAAGCAAGGCTACTTGGCGGCTTCAGCAAGCTGGCGACCTTTCGGGATTAGCGTCAGATGGAGCAATCTGCCGTTCAGGCGAGCTTGCGTGGAGCCGCAGTCGCCTTGTCACCGGTGTTCGGCGTGCCGGTCGGCTCAATCAACAGAAGATGAACCTCTTCACGCGCCATGGGCCGATGTTCGACCCCCTGGGGGACGATGTAGAGCTCACCCGGCTTGAGCGTGACCGTGCGATCACGCAATTCGATGTCGAGGCTGCCCTTCAGGACGAGAAAGAAATCATCGGTGTCATCGTGCTTGTGCCAGGTGAATTCTCCCTTCACCTTCACCACCATCACGTCGCAGTCGTTGAAGGTGGCGACGGTGCGCGGCGACCAGAAATCCCCGAAGGTCGCGAGCTTGTCGGCGAGCGATATCTTGTCGGCCATGTGTCACCCGTGTCGCGTTGATTTCGTGCAGTAACGACTTGGGATCGAACTGCTGACGCGACAAGGTCCATTCGTGGCGTGCTGCGAGCGAGGCGCCGTAGGGTGGGGTTAGCGAAGCGTAACCCATCGTTTTGGTTAGCGCACGGAAGACGAGGTGGGTTATGCCTTGGGCCAACCCAGCCTACGCGTATGGCTGCTCAAATCAGGGTCGGAACCCTGGGTTGCCGCCGTGCAGGTTCGTTGACTTAGGTCAACATTCTCAGAACCGAAAGCATCCCAAATTGTCGCACCATCATCTTGCCAGCGGATCGGCATCACATTCGTCGAGCGAGCAGCATGAGAGTTCCGGCAGGGGTCGTCGCGGGAATGCTCTTACTCACTGGCACGGGACCGAGCCATGCCGTGGTTCGCATTACGAATGATCGAGGCGGACAGATTGGCCACTACATCGAAAGATACGAGAAATTACGCGCCTCGCGTCAATCGGTCGTCATCGACGGCCTTTGCGCCTCCGCCTGCACAATCGTCCTTGCAACGATTGCTCCGGACAACATCTGCGTGACTTCCAGAGCGAGACTTGCCTTTCATGCTGCATGGGACTTCGGCAGGAATGGGCGCATCTTTACGGATCGCGGAGCGACCCGGATGCTGTATTCGATGTATCCCTCGCCAATTCAGCAGTGGCTCGATAGTCGCGGAGGTCTGACTCCACGTACAGTTTTCCTCGAAGGCAAACAGCTGCATGGGATGTATCGGGGCTGCGATCCTGATCCCCGGCCATCCGCCACACGTTGAGCAACGCGATCATCGCCTTTGTTATCGTCCGTACCAAGGGCCGATGGCACAAAGTACACTTGCCGCACGTGGGGGTTGTGCTTTGAAATGAGCACTCAACACCGGCAAGGCTGAGTGATGGTGGAGAAACCACAGGATTTGCCTCCCGAGATCGCGAAGTTGTTTGCGGCTGCGGAGAAGCTGCCGTTGGCCAAAGAGCGTGACGACTTGCGATTGAACGTCGAGCGCTGGGTCAGTTCGTCCGGGGACTGATTGGCTGCACTGCCATGTCCCTGCAGTTCCACCGTGCCGTCGAGCACATGGAGATATGGAGCGCGAGCAGCGACGGCTTTTCGTTCGTGATCAGTTTCGAAAGTCCCACCGGGACCGGTTTTCACGGAAGCGCCGGCTATGTCGCGTCATGGCGGCCGGTTGCCCCGAGCCGTGGCGCGATCAGGGTCTTCGGCTCGCCGTTCAAGACATTCGATCAGGCGATGGCGGCCTGCGACGCGATGCTGAAACATCTGACGGGCGAAAATTGAAAGCCTTTCGGGGGAGACAAAGGACGTGACGGTCGCCAGGCGGCTGTGTCGGCGCGGATTCATCGCAACCGACTTCACAACAATGACGCATCGCTGCCGTATCCTGCACAAGATCAAGTGCGGTCATGGTCAAGTCTAGGATCGTGGTGAGGGCTGGCGGACGTACCCAACCTCACACATCCGAAACGCCCCCGGAGAATTCCAGCTCCGGGGGCTTCCTTTAGCTGAAATGTCCGGCCGAACCGTGAATGCGCGAAGCCTGTCGAAGGCCGACATCACAGTCGTTGGTTCCTTGTCAGGAACAGAGCCAAATGATGACCAGAGCCATCGGCAGGCCCATAGCCAAGGCGCCGACGATCATCAGCGCAAAAGCCGATAGCAGGTTGGCCTCGGGCTGTATCTCTTGCCCGCGCATCTCGTCTCCTCCATCGAGCCCCCGCCCAAAAGGATGACCGATCCCCACCGTGGACGAGGCTGGACGCGCATGGTTAAGAAAAGATTAACGTGCTCCCGCAATCCACAATGCCGCGCTGCGCGGCAGCGTCTAAACGCCACGCAGACCGGCGTGGTTGAAAACCCGCGGATCGGCGGTGAGCCCTCTGGCGCCACCGCCGACAACACGGCATCTCACCAGCAGACGTTCACCGGGACGACGCGCCATCCCCAGCCGGTCCAGACCCGACGAAATCTCGTACACCCATCCCACCCGCCATAGCCCCAACCCGGACCCGGAGCACCACCCCAGCCCCAGCCAGGTCCCCAAGCTGCCGCACTGGCGAGCCCTAAGCCGACGCCAAGGCCGACAGCCGGTCCGCGCCAACCCCAGCCGCCTCCACGCCATCCGCCGCCCCAGCCGCCACCGCGCCATCCTCCGCCTGCAAATCCGCCGCCATGAAAGCCGCGCTGTGCGGAAGCAGCGCCCGGTGCGAGAGCAAGGATCGCAGCAACACCGAGCGCGAAAAGCGCCTTCTTGACCATGAGAACCTCCGTGGGTCGAGGAATTGCGCGAAGTAAACGGCTCACAGTCTCGTTGGTTGCAGTCCCGGGGGAAGACCGGCAGCGCGACAACTCACACGTTCGAGCTAAGGATCGCGTCCACGACAGCACCCGTTACCTGTTTCGTCGTCGCGCTGCCGCCTCGATCGCCATCACCTTGCAGCAGAGCGTGCAGTCGCCGCAGTGCCGTTTGATGGAGGAGGTCACGCGCGCGTTCCTGCAAATATCCGGTTGCAGCTTACAGGAAGGGGCGACGCGCAGCTTCCATCTCATCACGAGCGAAGCGAGGACAACGCCGCCGGGGCACGCCGGCGGCGTCGTGGTCGGTCACGTCAGGTGAGCTCAGCGGCCGCCGCCACCACCACCGCCGCCGCCACCACCACCACCTCCACCTCCACCTCCACCGGCATTATTCATCGCGGAGCTGTAGCGGGGATCGGTCTGCTTCATGTAAGTCGGGGACGTGTCGCGTGGAGGTGTCGGCAGACGGTCGCTTCGCCGGCTTTCCAGGGGGGCGGTCGGAAGAATTGCGCCACACCCCGCAAGAAAGAAGACGTCGCAGGTCGAGACGCGCTCGTGGAATGCGTTGGCGTTGGTCGTGGCCATCGCGGTCGTCGCAGCGAAACTGATCAATGCAATTGCTGTCAATCGGGATTTCGAAAACATAGGAATCCTCCAGTCCTCGGTTCGGCGAGGCCCGGAACGGCCCGCTCAGCCGTTGGACGGGGTCGGATGAAGACCGGTTCGAGGGGCTACACGGTAACGTGAACCGTCCGTGGCGAGGCCAGACCTGCAAGCTGGGCCGCACTAGGCATTGCGCAAACCACGCTGATCGAGATCGCGGACCATGTATCTTGCGCTGTCGCCATAGGATGCCAGCTTGACGCGCAATGCCGCATCGGGCGCGATCACGCGAAAATCGTGGCGCCCCCAGAATGGAGAGGTGTCGTAGACGGAGACGAGCGCGAGATGTTCGATTCCGTTCGTGCGCGCCAGGCGTGCGAGCGTCTCGATGTACGATGTCGCGATGCGACTGCCGCGCGAGGCGGGCATCACCGCGACGTCATGCAGGTAGAGGCAGTCCGGCGCGGGCGGCAGTCCTTGCAGGAAGTCGTCGAGCGGCGGAATCTGGTGGAGCGTCCAAGGATGAGCGATACCGTAGCCAAAGACGTCGTCGCCCGCGATGAGCACCCGGCAGCCCTCGGGGAACAAGCTCATCTTCTCCGCAAGCACGTCCGCGCGTTCCGGCAGATTGGGATGGAGGGCCGCCGCGATCGCGATGATCGCCGGCAGATCGGAGGGGCCGGCGCGGCGCCAGTGTGATTGCACGTTGCTTCCCGCGCGCCCGGGGCGGGCGCCTATCTCAGCCCCTCATATACCATCAATCCGCGCGCGATCTGCAGCTTGCGGATGGCGCGCGGCAGCAGTTTCTCCGGCTGGTGCAGATAGCGCCATGAGGTGAGCGCGAATTCGCCGAGCGCGCCGTATTCGTCATCGAACGGGGCGAGCACGCCGGTGACGCTCACCGGGGTGTGTGGACGTGCGTTGAAAGGCAGCAGCAAGAGCTCGAGATGCGCGCGCGTGCCATCCTGCCGCGTCGCGGTGAGGCCGGCGATGGCGCCAAGCGTCTCCTCGGCGACGATGGAAGTGATCTCCTCGATCTCGGTGCGGCATTCGCGCGTAAACAGCGCGGCAAAGCTCTGGTCCTTGAGGTCGCGTCCGGCGAGCGCGCAGACGCGCGTGCCGGCGACGCGGAAGGGGAAGCCGAGCGTCGGCTCGCAGGACAGGACAAAGATGTCGCCGAGCAGGCCGCGGACGGCGGCCGGATCGATATCGGCACGATCAGGCGCCCGCGCGGTGCCGCGCTTGTCGTCCCAGTAGGCGAAGAATTCGCGGCTCGACGGATGTTTCATGGCTCTACGCTCGCCCCTCGGCCGCACGTCATGGGACAGACTTGTCCCGCTTCCGTGCACCTCGGGTCCTCTCCTTGTTGTGCAGGAGCGGATTTGCAGCGTCCATGCCGCAGGCGCGTTTTTGGCCTCCAGGGGCGGGCCTTTGCTTCGTTAACGTTAAATTAACGATGGGCTTTAACCTGTTCGCGCGCCTGCTATGGTCGCCGCGGTCGCAAGCTTCGCCGTTTTTCCAGGTTTCTCGGCGGGGCCTGTACACAAGGCGTCAAACAGTTTGGTCACGGGCCGCGGGGAGGGGTGGGGATAGTCCTTTTTCCTCCAAGTCCCGGAAGACCGACACGGACAGGGAGGGCTTTCCCAGGGCCCTCCCTTTTCCTTTTGTGCACTTGCACGGGGTGGGCAAAGGCGACTATCTCCACGCTTGTCGCCTATTAGCGCTTTGAAAGCCAAAATCCCTTGGACGCCCCGCCAAATTCTCCGCCGGATGAGCCGGCCGCACTTCAGGCCGCGCGGCGCGAGCCGGTTTTGACGTTGCCGGGCGCGCTGACGGCCTACATCGCGCTGCTGGCAGTGATCCATCTGCGGGTGCTGCTGCCGCCGGAACTCGAGAACTGGACGATCGATGTATTCGGCTTCATCCCGAAGCGCTACGATTCCTCGCTGCTCAATCTCGCAATCCCCGGCGGCACCGGTGCGAAGGTGTGGACCTTCGTCACCTATTCGCTGCTCCACGCCAATCTCACGCATCTCGGCTTCAATGTGCTGTGGCTGTTGCCGTTCGGCAGCGCGCTGGCGCGGCGCTTTGGGCCGGTGCGCTTCTACCTGTTCCTGGCGATGACGGCGGCGGCCGGCGCGCTTGCCCACTTGCTCACCCATGAACATGCGGTGGTACCGATGATCGGGGCATCGGCGTCGGTATCCGGCGCCATGGCCGCGGCGATCCGCTTTGCTTTCGTGCGCGGCAGCTTCCTGTCCTTCAGCCGCAGCGATGCTGACACGGCGGCAAAGGTGCCGGCACTGCCGCTGTCGCGAGCGCTGCGGGACGGGCGGGTGATGGGCTTTCTCGCGGTGTGGTTCGGCGTCAACATCATCTTCGGCATTGGGGCCATCGGGGTCGGCACCGAGGGCGCAACCGTGGCCTGGCAGGCGCATATCGGCGGCTTCTTCGCGGGGCTTCTCTTGTTCTCGCTGTTCGACCCCGTGCCGCGCGTGCGCCCCGATGCTGCAGATGCGTCATCACAGGACATTTCAGATCACATTTGAAGCGGCGCTTGCGGGATGGGGCGATTTCATCCATCATCGCATGCGAAGAATGTCGTGATGCGACAAGCCGGTAGCGGCCCTGCTTCGTGCAGCGCCTGAGAACGAAACCGGGATTGAGACTGTTAGTTGAAGACTCGCGAACAAGTCCGGCCCACGCTTAGAGGGCTGGGTGGGATTCAGGGAGGCGGCAATGACGGTACGTTCTATCCTCAACACCAAGGGCCACCAGATCATGAGCGTCGAGCCCGACGCAAAGATGTCGGCCGCAATCAAACTACTTGGCGAGAAGAAGATCGGCGCGGTCCTCGTGATGAATCAGAGCCGGCTGGAAGGCATCCTTTCGGAACGTGACATCGTGCGCGTGCTGGGCGAGCGAGGCGCCGGCGTGCTCGAGGAGCCGGTCTCGAACGTCATGACCCGCAAGGTGGTGACCTGCAAGGAGACCGACACGGTCGCCGAGATCATGGAGATGATGACCACGGGCAAGTTTCGACATCTGCCGGTCATCGACAATGGCAAAGTGGTCGGCCTGATTTCGATCGGCGACATCGTCAAATGGCGCGTGCGCGAATACGAGACCGAGCAGGAAGCCCTGCGCGACTACATCAAGACGGCCTAAGCCTTATTCGCTGACGTTCTCGCTGGTCTTGTTCTGGTCAGTCTTGTTTTGATCAGACTTGGATGCGGTGGCTTCCGTTGCTGGTACCAGCACGTCGATCGCCTCCTGGATGGAGTCGATCGCGCGCTCGGCGGCGCGCGTGCCGAACGCGATCAGATCGTCTGCGCGGTGAAAGTCGAACCATCCGATCTGGCCGACCCGCGGCGTGATCAGCATGTCCGGTGGATCGCCCGCGAGGCGCGCGCGGGTGATGCGGTCCTGCATGATGTTGAAAGCATCGACCATCACCGAGGAGATGCCGGGCCGTCCGCCGCCGCCGAAGAACTCGCGTTTCACCGTGCGCTCGGGCGAGAAAAACCTCGGGAAGCGCCGCTTGGCGGCGTCCTTTGCCGTGGTGTCCTCGGTTGCCAGCGGCTCGACCGCAGCGGGCATCGCGCCATGCGAATAGATGGTCGTGGAATGGGTAAAAATGTCGCTGGAAAGATTTGCTGCGATGACGATTTCCGCCCCCAGCGCCCGCGCCGCCGAGACCGGCACCGGGTTGACCAGCGCGCCATCAACCAGCCAGCGATCGCCGACCAGCACGGGCGAGAAGATGCCCGGCAGCGCGTAGGAAGCGCGCATCGCCTCGACCATGCGGCCGCGCGTCAGCCAGATCTCGTGGCCGGTGCGGACTTCGGTGGCGACTGTAGCGAACTTGATCGGCAGATCCTCGATCAGGGTCTGGCCGATCGCTGCCTCCAGGCGGGTTGCGAGCTTCTCGCCGCCAATCAGGCCGGAGCCATTGAGGCGGATGTCGAGATAGGAGAGGATGTTGCGTACGCCCTGGAAGCTGCGCGCCCAGTCTTCGAGCGTGTCGAGATGGCCGGCCGCGTAGGCGCCGCCGATGACCGCACCTATTGAAGTGCCGACCACGACGTTGGGCACGATGCCGTTGGCGAGCAACGTCCTCAGGATACCGATGTGGGCGAAGCCGCGCGCCGCACCCCCGCCGAGCGCAAGGCCGATGACCGGTCGGCGAATGCTGCCGAGCCCCACCTTTTCGCCGTTCGCGCCGTTGGAGCTGTTCGCGCCGCGACCCTTCAACATATCCAGCACCGAAGATCTCCTACGACCCGACTGACGCTGACCAGACTAGGCACCGCGCTGGCGCCCTGCCAGAAGCACAGCGAAGCATGGTTTATGCCGCTTTGGTGATGGCACTGGGCAGGAGTATGGCGATGGCCGGTTGCCGCAAGACTAACCTTTTAAGGTTCCGCCCGTTCCAGAAACAGGTGTTTCCCGGGGTTCCAGTGGCTTGAATTTGCCGCGTTTTCGGTGAAAAGCAGGAGGCATGATTTTCGGGGGTGACGGCATCAGACGATGGCGGCGCGGCGGATGGCTGCTGCCGGCCGTTTTGCTTGCCTGCTTCCTCGGCGAGGGCGCCGCTCACGCGCAATTGTTCTCTGATCGCCCGCCGCCGGTACCGCCGGCCGCCGTGCCCGATCCCGGTGCGGCCGTCAGCCTCGCGCCCCCGTCGGGCCCGGGCGCGGCGCCGCCGAGCCTGCCGCCGACGCTGATGCAGCCTGCTTCTCCCACCATCCCGCCCTCGGTCTCGACGGTTCCGCCGGCCGCACCCATGGGGGCGGCGGCGCCCGGCCAAGCCGTGCTGTCGCTGACCGCGAAATACGGCAAGGATCTGCCACCGATCACCAGCGGGCTGGTGTGGCGGGTGTTTGCCGACCGCCCCGACGAGAATGGCACGTTCAAGCTGATCCGCGAGGACCGCAACGCCACGCCCAACATCGTGTTGCCGCCCGGCAATTACGTCGTGCACGTCGCCTTCGGCCTCGTCAGCGCGGTGCGTACGGTCAGCCTGAAGGCGGAGACCGACCGTGAGGCCTTCGTGCTGCCTGCGGGCGGCCTGCGCATCGAGGGCCGCGTCGGCACCAGCCGCATTCCGCAGAACCAGATCTCGTTCGCGATCTACAAAGGCAGCCAGTTCGAAGGCGGCGAGCGCTCCTCGCTGGTGCCGAACGTCGCCGCCGGCGACGTCGTGCTGCTGCCGGAGGGCACCTACTACATCATCTCCAACTATGGCGACGCCAACTCGGTGGTGCGCTCCGACATCCGCGTGCAGGCCGGCAAGCTCACCGACGTGACCATTACCCACCGCGCCGCCGTGATCACGCTGAAGCTCGTCAGCGACAAGGGCGGCGAGGCGCTCGCCAACACCGCCTGGTCGGTTCTCACCCCCGGCGGCGACGTGATCAAGGAATCGATCGGCGCGTTCCCGCGCGTCGTGCTCTCCGAAGGCGAATACCGCGCCATCGCCAAGAACGAGGGCAAGGTCTACGAGCGCGGCTTCAACGTCGTCAACGGTGTCGACGGCGAAGTCGAAGTCGTCGCGCGCTGACGCGTCCAGCCTGAACCAGAACGCGATACTGTCTCGCCCCGCCTGCGCCCGCTGAATACACGGGCCCTCGATCCGGCGATTTTCGTAACATTGTTCCGCGCTTCTCATCCAGCGCACGAATGGAAGCGGCGTGATCTGCGCCGTCGCGCAGACGGATGCCGATCGCCGTGGCGTCGCCGACATTCTTGCCAGCGTGACCGTCGAGGGTGATCGCTATCCGACATTTGCAGGCGCGAGTCGACCGCTGAGGCTCTCACGGGATGACCGGTGAGTCCCTGCTCGCTGATCATCCCGCCTTGTGTTCCCTTTGAGTGCGAAAGCGCTACCAAACCGTCTTCAGGCGCAAGGCTTGGGGAAACACCGCACCTGCGACGTAATTCCGATAATCAATTTTGTTCTTTTTCGCTCCTGCTGCGTTATATCTCTGGCATCCGTCCAAGGGGGCCGGATGCGCGGGCCATCTGTCTTCGTCGCGCGTGGCCGGCAACAGCAGGGGGCGCACCCGTCGGCATGTTCGAAGTGGTCCTAACGCGGCGCAAGCGGTTTGGCTGGCGGTGGCAGGTTTGCGACCAGTCCGGCAAGCTGTTTGCCGATGGCTTCGAGCGCACCCGTCCGGCGGCCAAGTATCAGGGGGAACGCGCGCTGTTCTTCCTCTTGTCCCAGGCCTATCTGAACAACCGGTCGGCGGCCTCGAGCGAGGACTGACGGCTGTCGGTCATTTCCACGTTTGCGTTGAGAAGAAGCTGTCACAGTCCCTAACGCGCGCTAAACCATCATGTGACTTAAAACTGTCATAATCCCCGATCGGGCGCTGCGCACAAGGGCTCTTTACACGCCATTAAGTGCCCCTGCCTTGGATGCGCTGGGATAGCGCGTTGGGGACTACGATGAGTGCCGCGAAGAAGGCGCCGGGCAAACCGGCCACCGAAATGTTCGACGACATCCCGGTGCTTCAGCGCAAATGGCACGCTGCGTTGCGGCCGGGTGAACGGCTCCCGCGCTACGAGGACGTGATGCTCGGCAGCCTCGGGCGGCTCGCCGACCACATCGCGCTGCTGCGGAATGATGGTGCGCTAGAGCTGTCGCGCAGTGGACGCTATGTGCAGAAATGGCTCGGCGACGAGCGCTGGGACGTTCCGGTCGCAGCGCTGGCGCCCGATTGCGCCACCGCGCTGGCGGAGGTCGCGGCGAATGCGCTTCACAACGGCTGCCCGCATCATTCGCGCGCGCATTGCGTGCGCGACGGCATGGTCAGGACGTACGACGTGTTGGCGCTGCCGACTGCCTCCCGCTGGGGCGCCACGCTGATTGGTATCTACGTCAATGAGCGCGGCGCGCAATATAACCTTCTCGATGCGATCTTCGCCGCGACTGACGACGCGGTGGTGTCGCTCGCCGCATTGCGTGATGCCGATGCGAAGGCGTTCGACTTCCAGATCGTCCATCACAACAAGAGCGCGGAGGTGCTCCTGAAGGTGGCGAGTGGAAGCCTGTTGTGGCGCCGCCTCGGGGAGGGCGGCACGCTGCTCGCCTCGCCGGAGGTCGGGAAGCTTCTGCGCGCGGCAGTCTCGGGCGGCCGCAGCGAGCAGTGTGAGATCGAGAGCGATGGCGGCTATCTCCGGCTCAGCGCCACCGCCTTTGCCGACGTCGTGTCGCTCACGATCTCCGATGTCACCGCGCTGAAGCGCCGCGACGCGTCGTTCCGTCTGCTGTTCGACAACAACCCGATGCCGATGTGGGTGTTCGATGCCGAGACGAAACGCTTCCTGAGCGTCAACGACGCAGCGGTCCAGCACTATGGTTACGACCGGGACGCCTTCCTGCGCATGAGCCTGCCGGAGATCTGGCCGCAGGACGAATGGGACAGTCATTCCGAGGCGCTGGAGCGAGTCGGCGACACCTATAACTCGTCGCGCAACTGGCGGCACCTGCGCGCCAACGGCAGCGAGATCGAGGTCCTGACCTTCGGCCGCCGCGTCACGTTCGAAGGCCGCGATGGCTATCTGGTCGCGGTGGTCGACATCACCGAACGGCGCAAGGCGGAGGCGCGCATCGCCTACATGGCCCATCACGACGGGCTCACCAATCTGGCGAACCGGGAATATTTCCAGGACCGGCTCAAACAGGCGCTCGACCAGGCCGGGGGCAAGAGGGTCGGCGTGCTCTGCATCGATCTCGACCTGTTCAAAACTGTCAACGATTCCTTCGGCCATCCCGTGGGTGACCGCCTGCTGAAACAGGTTGCGGAGCGCCTGGCGATCGCGATCCGCGGCGCCAATCTTGCCGCTCGCCTCGGCGGCGACGAGTTCGCCGTGATCCTTGCCGCCGACGTTTCGCCGAACGAGGCCAGCGCCTGTGCGAGCCTCCTGATCGAGATGCTGAGCGCACCCTATGACATCGACGGCCTGGAGCTGGTGATCGGCGCCAGCATCGGCATCGCACTGTCACCCGGCGACGGCATGACGTCGGAAGAATTGATGCGCAATGGCGACATGGCACTCTATCGCGCCAAGTCCGACGGCGGCGGCGTGCATCGCTTCTTCGAAAAGGAGATGGATCTGCAAGCGCAACGGCGCCGCGACATGGAGCTCGACCTCAGGCGCGCGTTTGCCAATGGCGAATTCGAACTGCACTATCAGCCGCTGGTCTCGATCGCCTCCGACAGCATCTCGGGCTTCGAATCCCTGTTGCGTTGGCGTCATCCGGACAAGGGCATGATCTCGCCAGCCGAGTTTATCCCGGTGGCCGAGGATATCGGCCTGATCACCCAGCTCGGGGAGTGGGTGCTCCGCGAAGCGTGCAGCGAGGCGGTGAAATGGCCCCGCGACATCAAAGTCGCGGTCAATCTATCGCCGGCGCAATTCCGCAGCCGCAACCTGGTCCAGATCGTGATCTCGGCGCTGGCACAGTCGGGCCTGGCGCCGAAGCGGCTCGAGCTCGAGATCACCGAGTCGATCTTCCTGGCTGAGACCGACGCCAACCTCGCCACCCTGCATCAGTTACGCGGGCTCGGCGTCGGCATCTCCATGGACGATTTCGGCACGGGCTATTCCAGCCTCAGCTATTTGCGCAGCTTTCCCTTCGACAAGATCAAGATTGATCGTTCCTTCGTGAAGGATCTCGCGGAACGCCCGGACTGCGTCGCGATCGTGCGCGCGATCTCGGGGCTCGGCCGCAGCCTCAACATCACGACGACGGCGGAAGGCGTCGAGACCGAGGACCAGCTCGACTGGCTGCGCGCGGAAGGCTGCAACGAGGTTCAGGGATTCCTGTTCAGCGCGGCGCGCCCCGCGGGTGAGATCGAACAGTTGCTGACGACGTTCGGACAGCGCGCCTCACGGGCGGCGTAGCCCGGCAGGGTAGGCATCGTAGACGAGCGCCTTGAAGGCTGGCGTGATGCGGCCGCGCTCGTTCTGGGTCTGCTGCATCATGACGTAGATCATGTCGAGCTTGGGATCGACGCCGAAATAGGTGCCGCTGCCCGAATCCCACTTCAGTTCGCCGATCGAGCCCGGCGGTGGCGGTCTCGCATCGCCCGGATCGGTGCGCACCGCAAGGCCGTAGCCGTAGCCGAAGCCGTCGCCCGGGAAATAGAAAAAGTCGCGATCGACACCCGACCCCGGCCCGATGTGGTCCGTCGTCATGTCCTTGAAGGCGGTGGGGCTAAGATAACGCTTGCCATCCAGCTCGCCGCCGTTGAGCAGCATCTGCGCAAACCGCCCGTAGTCGGTGATGGTCGAGAGCAGGCCGCCGCCGCCGGATTCCCATTCGGGATGGGCGAGACGCTCGCGCTCGGCGTCGAGCAGAATGCTGTCGTTCGGCAACGGCCGCGCCATCCGCTTCAACTCGCCGGGCTTCGTCAGCACGAACTTGGTGCTGGTCATGCCGAGCGGATCGAGCACGTTCTGCTTGAGATATTCGTAGAGCGTCTGCCCCGAGATCACCTCGATGACGCGGCCGAGCACGTCGGTGGAATGGCCGTAGCGCCAGAGCGTACCGGGTTGACGCGCCAGCGGCAGTCTCGCGATGCGCTCGGCGAATTCGCGGTTGTCGAACTGGCCGGCGAAGATCATCGCATCGTTATAGGCCTGCTCGACCCATTTGCCGCCGATATAATCGTAGCTGATGCCGGAGGTGTGACGCATCAGGTCCTGGATAGTCACCGGATGGATCGGCGGCACCAAATCGAGGGCGAGCGTGCCGTCGCGATTGGTGACCTCCAATCCAACCTTGGTATCGGCGAAGGATGGAATGTATTTCGAGACCGGGTCGGCGAGCGCGAGCTTACCCGCGTCGATCAGCATCATCGCCCCCAAGCTCGTGATCGGCTTGGTCATGGAGTGGATGGCGAAGATCGTGTCCGGCGTCGTGGGCAGGCCGGTCCGGACGTCGCATACGCCAAAGGTCTTCAGATAGAGCGGCTCGCCGTGCTGCTGAACCAGGATGACCGCACCCGGCAGCCGGCGGGCCGTGACCTCGTTGTCGAAGAACGCTGTGATGCGCTCGAGCTGGTCGGGCGAGGGCGCGGGGATATCGTTCGCGCGGCTGCGCATGGCGGTGCCGGCGAGCAGCGCCGCCCCGGCAAGGAATGTTCGTCGCGTGGTGGTCATCGCATGAGCCCGCGCTGCGTCAGGCGGCAGCATGGGCGTGAGCAAGCGTCACTTCGGTATCCTGCCCAGCCGACGCAACGGGATCAAAGCCGGAAGATGAGCGGTTCGTCAACTGTGAGACGTCGTCTAGAACCGGGTTACGATCTCCGAGAGTACTGGGCGAGGGCGATCTTCGCTCGGCTTGGTTGGCCTGCCGATGTGCACGAGGCCGGCGAGCTTCTCGTCCGGCTTGAGCCCGAGCCCTTCCAGCACGTCGCGGTCGAAGGCAAACCAGCCGGTCAGCCAGCACGCGCCATAGCCAAGCGCAGTCGCGGCCGTGACGATGTTCATGGCGCTGGCGCCGGCCGACAATTCCTGCTCCCAGGCCGGCACCTTAGGATGCGGCTTGGTAAAGCTGACGATCCCGATGACGAGCGGGGCGTCAGTGAGCCGCTTCCTTTCGACCTCGATCTCGGCCGCCGGTGCGCCCGGATTCTTGCGCGCGAACACGCGCGCGATCACTTCGCCGGCACGCTCGCGCGCCTCGCCCTCGAAGACGATGAAGCGCCAGGGCGCGAGCTTGCCGTGATCCGGTACCCGCGCGCCGATGGTGAGGATCGTGTCGAGCTCGGACGGCGAGGGGCCGGGCCCCGCCATCTCGCGCGGCTTGACGGAGCGGCGGGTCTTCAGGAGGTCGATGGCGTCGGGCACGGAAGTTTCCTCTTCGGCTGGTCGTCGGGCATGCATGTCTACCCGAGATAGGCATGCATGCCCGCAACCGAAAGCGAGTTTAGACCGTTTTCAACGATCAGGCCGCGCTGCGCGCCCGCTGGACGTCCGGCGGGGTTGCCTCATCGAGAAGTGCGGCCAGTGCCTCCGCCGTCGGCATCACCTTCTGCCCGTCGCTGCCGAGCCGGCGGACGGAAACCGAATGCGTCTCGGCCTCCTTCTTGCCGACCACGAGCAGCGCGGGGATCTTGGCCAGCGAGTGCTCGCGGACCTTGTAGTTGATCTTCTCGTTGCGCAGGTCGATCTCGACCCGCAGGCCGGCGCGGCGTGCCTGCTCCACCACCTGCTTGGCGTATTCGTCGGCCTCCGAGGTGATGGTCGTGACCACCACCTGCACCGGCGAGAGCCAGAGCGGGAAGTTGCCGGCATAGTGCTCGATCAGGATGCCGATGTAGCGCTCCATCGAACCGCAGATCGCACGGTGCACCATCACCGGCGGCTTCTTGCCGCCGTCATGGTCGATATAGAACGCGCCGAACCGTTCCGGCAGGTTGAAGTCGACCTGCGTGGTACCGCACTGCCAGTCGCGGCCGATCGCATCGCGCAGCACGTATTCGAACTTCGGCCCATAGAAGGCGCCTTCGCCCGGATTGATCTCGGTCTTGATGTGATTGTTCTGCGACTGGATCTCGCGCAGCACCGTCGCCATCACGCGCTCGGCATGATCCCACATCGCATCGGTGCCGACGCGCTTGTCGGGGCGGGTCGACAGCTTCACGGTGAGGTCGCCGGTGAAGCCGAAATCGGCATAGGTCGACAGGATCAGGTCATTGATCTTGAGGCACTCGTCGGCGAGCTGCTCCTCGGTGCAGAAGATATGCGCATCGTCCTGGGTGAAGCCGCGCACGCGCATCAGACCGTGCATGGCGCCCGACGGCTCGTAGCGATGCACCACGCCGAACTCGGCGAGCCGCATGGGCAGGTCACGATAGCTCTTCAGGCCGTGCTTGAAGATCTGCACGTGACCGGGGCAATTCATCGGCTTGAGCGCAAACCAGCGCTTGTCCTCGGCCTCGTCGCCGGCGGATTGCGCCGCGAACATGTTCTCGCGGTACCAGCCCCAATGGCCGGACGTCTCCCACAGGACCTTGTCGAGGATTTGCGGAGCGTTGACCTCGCTGTAGTCGCCGGTCAGGCGTCGCCTCATATAGGCAATGAGCTGCTGAAAGATCGTCCAGCCCTTGGGGTGCCAGAACACCACGCCCGGACCTTCTTCCTGGAAGTGGAAGAGGTCGAGTTCGCGCCCGAGCTTGCGATGGTCGCGCTTCTCGGCTTCCTCTATCTGCTTGAGATAAGCGTCGAGGTCCTCCTGCTTGGCGAAGGCGGTGCCGTAGATGCGGGTCAGCATCGGGTTGTTGGAATCGCCGCGCCAATAGGCGCCCGCCACCTTCATCAGTTTGAAGGCGTTCCCGATCTTGCCGGTCGAGGTCATGTGCGGGCCGCGGCACAGATCGAACCAGTCGCCCTGGAAATAGATCTTGATCGGTTCATTGCCGGGAATGGCGTCAACCAGCTCGACCTTGAAGGCCTCTCCCTTGTCGCGGAACACCTGCTTGGTCTTCTCGCGATCCCAGACCTCCTTGGTGAACGGTTTGTCGCGCGCGATGATCTCGCGCATCTTCTTCTCGATCGCGGCAAAATCTTCCGGGGTGAACGGCTCGTTGCGGAAGAAGTCGTAATAGAAGCCGTTCTCGATCACCGGGCCGATGGTGACTTGCGTGCCCGGCCACAGAGCTTGCACTGCTTCCGCCAGCACGTGTGCGGCGTCATGCCGGATCAACTCCAGCGCGCGGGGATCGTCGCGGTTGACGAACTCGATCTTGGCATCGGACTCGATCGGATCATTGAGATCGGCGAGCGCGCCGTCGAGCACCATCGCAACCGTGCGCTTGGCGAGCGACGGCGAGATGCCCTTGGCGATGTCGAGGCCGGTAGTGCTCTTGTCGAATTGGCGCTTGGCGCCGTCGGGGAAGGTGAGGGTAACCTTGGCGGCTGGGGTCACGGGCTTCAAATTGCTGAGGCTGTACTGGAAGCCTGATTCGGACTTGTGGTCGTCGGACATAATGTTTCTCCTGAAGCTCACTCCTGCGAACGAGCGCAGGTAAGCGGGAACGAGCGGTATATCAGGCGATTCGGACTGCGCAATCGGGCAAAACGAGGAAATCGCCCGTGAGCGTCCCGTTTTGAAGGCCGACGCCAGACGCGATATTGACGTTTCATGCGCCCACAGGTTGTTGTTTCATAGGGCGTATTGGGGATGGACTGTGGTTTTGGGGCTGGTTGCTTCGTGACGTTCGTTGGATCGACTTGCCTCAGGGAAGGCGCCGGTATTGTGCTCGTCACATTTCTGACAATGGTCGGCGGACCGACCTCCGGTGCTGCCTGGGCCACGCCGGAGCCGGGTCGCATTTCGCCAGCGCCACCGAGACCGCTGCTGCGCGAGTCGCCACTAGGCACGTCCGATCGACATGGTCCGCCCTTCCATGTCGTCCCGATGTTGCCTACATGCAGCTGCATGAAATCTGATCCTGCCGACCGCCGCTTCGCGCCGACCGCCCTGATGCTTGGAAACGTCGTCACCGGCTGCTCGGTGCTGGCGCCCGCTGGGATGCTCCCGGAATTGTCCTCAGGCCTCGATATCAGCATCCGCACCGCGGGCCTTCTGATCACCTTTGGCGCCATCACGCTTTGCATCGGCTCGCCGCTCACGGCGTGGCTGACCAGCCGGATCGAGCGGCGCATGCTTCTCACCGCAACGCTCGCGCTGCTTGCCGCCGGCAATATCGGCTCGGCCCTCGCTCCCGACTATACGAGCCTGCTCGCCATTCGCCTGGTGATGCTCGCGATCGGCGCGCTCTATACGCCGCAGGCCGCAGGCACTGCGGCGATCATCGTGCCGGTCGAAAAGCGCGGTAGCACGATCGCCTATGTATTTCTCGGATGGTCGATTGCCGCAGCCGTCGGCTTGCCGCTGATCACCTTCATCGCCAGCCGCTACGGTTGGCGGGGAGCCTACGGCGCGATTGGCGGGCTCGGCTGCCTCAGCTTCGTTCTGTTGCTATGGCGCCTGCCGGCCGGTTTGAAGGGTACGCCGGTCGATCTGAAGACCTGGGGCGAAGTCGGGCGCAATCGCACCATCGTGCTGCTGCTTGCGATCACCATGCTGCAGATGTCCGGGCAGTTCGTGATCTTTACCTTCATGGGGCCGCTGCTGACGAAGCTGACGGATGCCAGCCCCGATGCGATCGGTCTGGCCTTCGGCGTCTACGGTGTCTGCGGCTTCCTCGGCCTCCTCATTGCCACGCGCATCGTCGATACTTGGGGGCCCTACAGGACCTCGGTTCTGTTCACGAGCCTGTTGCTCGCGGGCGTCGCCGGATGGGCACTGGGCGCCGGCAATTTTGCGTTGATGGTCCTCTCGGTCGCAGTCTGGGGGCTGGGATTTGCCTCGACCAACTCGATGCAGCAGGTGCGCCTGGTCGCGGCGGCGCCGTCGTTGGCGCCGGCCACCGTCTCGCTCAATACGTCCGTGCTCTATATCGGGCAGGCCGTGGGCTCGGCAGCGGGCGGAGCGTTGTTCGCGCGCGATCTCCTGCACACCATCGGATTCTTGGCCGCCGGCTTCGTCGTCCTCGCGCTCGCCGTTGTCGGGCTGACCCGGCCTCGGCGGGCCGTGGCGACGGTCGCGGCATAGTGCAAAGCCCGTCACATCCGGCTTTTCTCCCCAGCGGACGCTTGGCAAACCGCGCAGGAGGGCGCTAGAAGGCGAAGGTTGGGGACCAACGAGAGCTGACTGACATGAGGATGATTCTGGCGCTTGTCGCGGTGCTGTATTCGGCCGCCGCTTTTGCGCAAACCGACACGCCGATGGTTGGCGACAAGCCGCTGGTGCAGGTCAAGCCCAAGGGGGCCAGCAAGGGTACCAAGGAGGCGGCGGCCAAGGGCAAATCCGAGGCGGCCGCGCCCAAGGGCAAGCCGCAGCCCACCGCGGTCAGGCTGCAGGCCTGTCTCGACCTCGACGACGGCACCAAAGACCGGCTCAACTGCTACGACGGAGTGATCCCGCCGCAGCCGAAGCCGAAGCCCGCAAAGGCCAAGGGCGTTGCCGACTGCCGCTTCCTCAAGGAAGAGGACGAGCGCCTGGCTTGTTTCAACGGCTTTGCCGAAAGCATTCCGAAGCTGCCCAAGAATTAATTGCGGACTAATTGCCGCCCGATTAGGAGTGCGTGCTGATCCGCAGCTAGTCGCTGATCCGGGTCAGCACCGCCAGGAAGGCGACACCGGGAAGCTGCAGCGCGCTGCCCTCGAACTCGGCCATCTCGCCGTCTTCTCGGCCATTGAGCGTGATCCTGTCGGTTCCGAACAGCGGGCGGAAAGTCGGATCGTCGTTGTAGCGCTCGGTCGAGATCTTGACCTTGATGCTCTCGCCCTTGCCGGTGTAGGTGCCCACGAAGGCGAAAGCGGAATTGCCGCCGCGGAGCTTGCCGTCGGTCACATAGAGGACCCCGCACCCGGTGCCGTGCACGGTGTGAAAGTTCGCCTTGTAGAGTCCCTCGCGCAACTTCAGTCCCTCACAGAATCCCCAGTCCACGTTATGGGCATCGTCAGGGGAAACAATCCCGGGCATTCCGGGAGGCTCGGGCCATCAACATCACATTTTGATCAGCAAGCGAATTGTCGACGGCAGCGCATCCGCATGGCGCTACGCGCGGAAAACGCTAGCGACTTGAAGCCGACGAAGTGCTTGCAGCGACGCGCGTGAGAGCAAGCGACGGTGTCGCCGACATCTTGACCAGCACGTCCTTGAGCGGATTTTGCGTCCAGGCCCGCGTCACGTAGTCGCGATGCCTGATGCCGTCGGCGGTCTCGACGAACACCACGCTGCCGGGACGCAAGGGGCCGTCCATGTCCTCCGAGACGCTGATGCCCTTTTGTCGGAGCATGCTCATCAGCTCGTGGTCGCGCCGCGCGGTGTAGTGGGTGTAGGAGCTGACGAAGAAGCCGGAGCGGTGGCTCTCGATCCAGGAGGCGAACTTGTCGAGCTCGCCATAGACCGCGTCGAGCAGCACGACGCCGCGAACGCGGTCGCTGATGCCGCCGACCTCGAGGCTCCAGGCTGTCGGCAGGAAACCGCCGCTATAGCCGACGATCACGATCGGCATGTTGGCGAAGGCGCGTGCGCTGTTCGGATCGCCATAGAGGCGGGCGAGATGCTGGGTCGATTCCTCCATGAAACGCTTGAGCCCGCCGGGCTGCCAGAACTTGCCGGCGCTGGAATCGGCGGCGTCGACCGCCATCTGCGGGGCAAGCAGCACGGCGTTGGCGCCGGATTCGGAGATCTGCTGCGGCACCAATTGCCGGTCGCGGACGTCGCGCTCCAGCGTCGCGCCGTTGCCGTGGAAGAACACCACGATCACGCCGGGCTTGCGCACGTCGAAATGCTCGGGCACGTGCACGAGCACGCGGCTGTCATTGTAGGTCTCGTCCTGCCAGAACACGCGTCCCGAATAGCTGCGGTGTCCGCGGCGATCGCCCTTGGAGATGTTGAGGAAGGGCGCGTCGGAGGCAGGATTGTTGCCGAAATAGGGGAACGCGGACGATTTCATGCTGACGAGCGTGGTCAGGTCGTCGCGCTGCGGACGTTGATAGGGCACCTGCGGGTCGAGCGAGGCGACCTTGTAGGGGGCGGGCTCGGCCGATTGTACCGCGCGCTTCGGCGAGAAGTCCGACATCTGCCGCTGCAGGAAGCTTTCGCTTGCCGAGGGGAAGCGCTCCTTGAACTGCGGGGCCGGGAAGCGGTCCTCGAACGTGTCGCCGCTTGCGACTTGCGTGCTGGTCTTGGCAACGATCTGGGTATTGGTTTGGGAGTTCGCCGCCAGCATCGCCGGGTTGGGCGCTTGGCCGCATTGAACCAGTGTCAGCGAGAGCGGCACCAGGACGGAGGCGAGGCCGACCCGGCAGGCAAGTCGAAAGGCACGACGATGCAGACCGGGCGATCTCGCCCGGTCAGCACCCATTGCTGTTTCGACTCTCGGATCGACCCCGACCATCCACCCACTAACCCCAAGGCAATCGGCAATCTCTTAGCTAATTGAGCCGATTGGCGTTTAGGTGACGTTAAGCTTCCGGAGAAAACTCCCCACATCCGGAACGCTCAAAATGACCACGGAATCGTGTCGCGATTGTGGGAGGGGGAGTAGGCCTTCCGCGGCGCGGCAGTAGGTTTATTGCCCGAGAGGGTGCGAGTGTGGTGCCAAAATACCGCTTTCGCTTGCCTCATTTAGCCCTTGTTAACCCTGCTTGAATTGACTGGACCAATCTGCGCGATGCTTGGGAGAGGCGCGAGCCCTCAGCTAAGGACGGCGATGACGGCATCAGATGCGGGAAGCGCGGCGTGGACGGGCCGGCGTCTCGGAAGCGCGTCCGGCGTTTCCGTCATCGTGGCAACCGCGATCGTCGTCGCCGATATGGTTGGCGTCGGGGTGTTCACGAGCCTCGGCTTCCAGGTCAAGGACATCCCGTCCGGTTTCTCGATCCTGCTATTATGGACGGTCGGTGGCATCGTCGCGCTGTGTGGCGTGTTCTCGTATAGCGAACTCGGGGCGATGTTCCCGCGCTCGAGCGGCGAGTACAATTTTCTCGGCCGCGCCTATCATCCCGCGTTCGGTTTTCTCGCCGGCTGGGTTTCTGCGACCGTCGGCTTCGCCGCACCGGTTGCGCTCGCGGCGATGGCGTTCGGCCAATATGCGAAATCGGTCATTCCGACGTTGCCGCCGATCCCGCTTGCCATCGGCGTGGTGTGGCTGGTGTCGATCGTCCAGCTTACAGGCGTCAAGCACTCCTCGACCTTCCAGCTCGTCTCGACGATTCTGAAAGTCATTCTGATCGTGGCTTTCCTGGTTGCGGGCTTTGCGATCGGGGTGCGACAGCCGGTATCATTCATGCTTGCGTCGGGCGACTTCGGCCACATCACCAGCGCGCCTTTCGCGATCGGGCTCGTCTTCGTGATGTACTCCTTCTCCGGCTGGAACGCGGCGACCTACATCATCGGCGAGCTGCACATGCCGCAGCAAAGCCTGCCGCGCGCGTTGCTGGCGGGCACGCTGATCGTGATGGTGCTCTATGTGGCGCTGAACGCGGTGTTTCTCTACGCAACCCCGATCGACAAGCTCGCCGGCCAACTCGAGGTCGCGAGCATTGCCGGCACCGCTATCTTCGGCGACCTCGGCGGCCGCATCGTTGGCTCCATGATCTGCGTCGGCCTGATCTCCTCCATCAGCGCGATGATGTGGATCGGTCCGCGTGTCATGATGACGATGGGCGAGGACATTCCGGCACTCCGCGTGTTCTCCCGAAGATCGGCGAGCGGCGCACCGGCCTATGCCATTCTGTTTCAGCTCGCGGTCGCCAACCTTCTGCTCTTCACGCGCAGCTTCGAGGCGGTGCTCGACTTCATCCAGTTCGCGCTGTTGTTCTGCTCATTCTTCACCGTGCTAGGGGTGATCAAGCTGCGCTTTACGGATCCTGCCCTGCTGCGGCCCTATCGCGCCTGGGGGTACCCGGTCACGCCGGTGGTTTTCCTGCTCGTGACCGCCTTCATGATGTACTATCTGTTGACCGAGCGGCCAGTTCAGTCGCTGTCGAGCATGCTGATCATGTTCTCGGGCCTGTTGATCTACGCCATTTTCCGCAGGCGGCCGGAGGCCGCAGCAACCTCACACCATCGCGAATAGACATGTTTCGACCCATGAAAATTGCGGCCGTCGCCTTCGCCTTGTTGTTCGCGGTCGTGGCCGCCGCACGTGCGGCCGGCACTGTCACGGCCGACGACACGGCGCGCTTCCTCGCGGGCATGCAGCCATCCGCGGAGTCTCCGCTTGCGGCGCTGACCAGGGATCCGTCCTGGCAGCGCCACGCCAAGTTCTTCGACGGCGCCTTCGCCCAACTCGAGCAGCGGCAGCTTTCCAGGATCCGCGCCTGGTCGGAGGTCAATCTGGCCGCGCCCCGGCCGACCATGTTCTACATGTTCTCGGGGCCGGATTTCCTCTACGCCGACGCGTTCTATTCCAAGGCAAGCACCTACGTGCTTGGTGCGCTCGAGCCGATCGGCAGCGTTCCCGACCTGACGCGCGTACCGCGCGGCGCGATCGCGCCCGCGCTCTACAATGTCGAGCGTTCGCTTGGCTCGATCCTCAGCTTCAGCTTCTTCATCACCAAGCACATGAAGGTCGACCTGCACGCCAACGAGGTCAACGGCACCTTGCCGATCCTCTATGTCTTCCTGGCGCGCTCGGGAAAGACCATCCGCAACGTCGAGATGGTCTCGATCGATGACAAGGGCGGCCTGCATGCGGCAGGGGATAACGCAGGTCCGAACGCTACCCACGGCGTGCGCATCACCTTTGTCGGCAGTGATGGCGAGGCGCGGACGCTGTACTACTTCTCGACCGATCTTTCCAATTCCGGCGCGCGCGCGGCCGGCTTCCTGAAGTTCTGCGAGACGCTCGGACCCGGCAACAGCCTGCTCAAGAGCGCGTCGTATCTCCTGCATGCCGGTAACTTCACGGTCGTGCGCGACTGGCTGCTCGCCAACAGCGCCACCATCATCCAGGATGATTCCGGCATTCCGCTTGCGAACTACAATGCGCGGCAATGGCGGTTCTTCCCTTTCGGGCGCTATCTCGGGCCGATTGCGGAATTTCCCGGCCGGTATCAGGAACGCTATGCCGAGCTCTTCTCGCGGGCCCAGCCGATCGATTTCGGCATCGGCTATCGCTGGCGCATGAATGAGTCGAACCTGCTGCTGTCGGTGAAGGTGCCGGGAAGCGAGATAGTGCCGGTCGAAACCACCTCGTCGGCCGAACCACCGCCAAAGCCGGTCCGTCCGAAGCGGCCGCGTCCGCCCGAGCCGATCCCGCCGCCGCCCGGACGCTTCTTCTGGTTTCGCTAGGGCGCAACCATAAACGTCGGTTTTGCGATGGCGAAGCGGCAGCCCCTCGGCGCGAACCTAACCGGCGGGTTGTGACTCGAAGGCGACATGGCTGTGCTCTGCGACACGGTCTCCTCAATGCCTCAAAGTCGCTGGCAAAACGTATTTGTCGAGTAGCTCAATTTCGGGCGCGATCATCCGGACGGACTCAAGGGAAGCATTGAATACAACAATCATGTCGAGCTCAGGGATAATGACAATCTTTTGCGCATTGAACCCCATCGCCGCCGTCCACTCAACGACGCGGCCCTCGATCAGCGATCGACCTAGCCACCACTGAAAACCATATGACAAACGCTTTTGGGCCTTGATCTGCTCCGCCGTCGATTGAGCAACCCAAGACGCGGGAACGATCTGCTTCCCCTCCCAAGCTCCGCGGTTCAGAACGAGTTGGCCGATTTTCGCCCAGTCGCGCGGGCGCAGGCTGAGCCCTGTGCTGGACGTCGGAACGCCGTTCCCGAGGCGCCCATGCCAGTCGACGTCGTTGATGCCGAGAGGCACGAAGATATTCTCACGTGCCAGAACATCGACGGTTTTCCCGGAAACCTTTTGCAGGACCGCGCCGATGAGTTCTGTTTCTGCACCGTTGTATTCGAAGGAAATGCCGGGGTCTCGCGCGAGGTTCTGTTCGAGCGCGTGCCGGTAGGGATCGTGATCGTGGCGCAATATCGGATGCGCGACGGACGAGCTTAGTCCGGCCGACATTGTCAGAAGGTTACGTAGCGTGATGCGATCCTTTCCCGGCGTACGAAGATTCGCATACTCGGGGAAATATGAAAAGATTGGAGCGTCCAAGTCCTTGATCAGGCCGCGATCCATTGCAATTCCAACCAAAAGCGATACCACGCTCTTGGTCATCGAATTGCCGACATGCTTGATGGTCGCGTCGAAGGAGGGATGGTTCGGGTAGTCAAAGTAACGTTCGTAAACGAGCACGCCATGGCGCACGACGACAATCGAGTCGACGTTGGAGAGCTTGCGATCAATCACCCCTTTTTCCATCGCGCAAAGCAGGGCAGCGTCAAACCCCTGTTGCTCCGGCGAACCGATGCGCCATCCGTCGTGGGTATCCGATGGCCTGCCACAGTCGGGGGTTGGTTCGGCTCCAATTGCGAATTCGACCGTGAAGAAAAATAGGGACAAGATAGTCGAGATGACAACTAAGCGGATCGCCGCTGCGCGCATTGCATTCCCCGGACCGTCGCCGACCATGTCTCTACCTACGACGTTTCACTCAAATATAGCAAGAGCCTGAAGATTCACGGCGCGGTTGAATCTTCACGCGCCATCTGTCACTCAAGTCCTTCTCGGTGAATGGAGTGGATGTTGAGAACAGCTGCGGGTGCAACACTAGCTTTCATGCTTGCCATCGCCATCTCGGCAATAGCTTCGGGCGCAGTTTTGGCTCAATCTGTATCTGACGCCGAGATGTTCGATCCGGTCGGAGTCGTTAACGGGATCCAAATCACGCTTTCGGCCTGCGAAGAGATGGAGCGGCGCCAAACTGCTGTCTGGGTTCGCGTTGATGGTCGAGGCTACTGCTTGAGATACTATGCCGCCGGCCTCACTCCCCATGGGCCGAACCTTCTTGTCGCCGCCTGGATGTCCGGCGACGTCATGGGAGGCCCGAAAGGAGTCGCTCATCAGCAAGGGCTGGGGGTAGCCTCGATGATTGAACAGTCCACCACATTGTCCAATCGATACGCCGTGCCTTATATTTTTCTCGCGCGACCCGGCACCTACGGCAGTGCCGGCAAACATTATGATATCAGGCACACGCCTCTGGAAGCGAAACTCGTCGAGGCTCAGATCGATGCCTTGAAGGCTCGTTACCACATTGATCGATGGGTGCTTGGTGGACACAGTGGCGGCGGAACGCTGGCCGCCGAATTTCTCGCTCGGCGCAACGATATCCAATGTGCGGTGCTTTCCTCTTCTGCGGCCGCCTATCGCGCCAGGCTTGAGAAGAGAGGGTTTGTTCACCGGCTCAAGACCGAAGTATTTTTCGATCCCTACGACTCGATAGACAAAATACCGGATCAGCCTGGGCGGCGAATATTCCTGATTGCTGACCCGCGTGATACCAATATTCCGTTCTCGACGCAGGAGCTCTATTTCAATGCGTTGAAGAAACGGGGCCTCGATGTCTGGTTGGTGCCGTTGCAGAAAGCTCCCAAGCCCAAATATCATAGCCTCGTTGACTTCGGAGAAACCGCGACTGGGATGTGCGCGAGTGGCGCGACGACCGATTCCATTCTCAAAAAACTCAACGACATGCCTCAGCAGTCAGATCGTATATCAAACTGATCAGTTCTGAGCCCGGACTACCAGTGCACGCTCTGGCTTGGAACGATGAAGGCCGTCGTGCTTGGCGGAGTTGTGATGCTTGTTGCCAGGTACCAGCCGGAGCCGAGGACGAGGGTGAGCAGCGCGACGATGGCGAGCAGGTCGATGGTCCTGCTGTCGTGACCATGGGGGCTGATTTTCCAGCGCATTGTTGTTTCCTCCCGATGGGAGCATCACAACAACGCGATCTTGGTATCCGCCGTTCCCTGCAAGTCAGAGCTGCACGGCACGCTTGGAAGCGGTGCAATGAAATCAGGGTGCGTTGACGCCGCGCCAGCGTCCATAGCGCCAGGGCAGATACCAGCGCGCGCCTTGCGGGGCCGTCAGCGGCACGTTGTCGATGCCTGACGTCCCGAATGGGTGGCAGCGCAACAGCCGTGCAAGCGTCATCCAGCCACCAGCCCAGAGTCCGAAACGCTCGATCGCCTCATCGCCATAGACCGAGCAGGTCGGCAAGTGGCGGCAATTGTAGCCGACCAGCGGGGAAAGCGTGTGCCGGTACACCCAGATGAGTCCGCGTCCGACAATGCGCGGCAACCGCAGTAGCGATGCGACGATGGTGCGATCTGGTTCTGACGCTGATTGCTTCATGTGCGCCTTGCTGCGAAGCTGTGCGAGGTGTTGCGCGGTTCCAGCGCAGGGAACAGCAAGTCGTTGCCCCGCCGCCATATTTTGCATGTTTTTAGGGGGCAGTGCAGCAAGTAGCTATGGACGATCTGTATTCCCCCGGATACATTTTTGTGACGCCTGTGTCATACAGAGTCGAACGTTGCCTGGGGCTTGCCTGATCGCTTTTGAGGCTTGGGGAAGGAACCACGTTGAGACTTCTGAAGTCGCTTGATCTTCGCGGCTGGTTGCTTGTGGGAACCGCTGCATGTTGCGTTGCGCTAACGGGCGCGATCGCGACCTTCAGCTCTTCCGCACATGCGGGCGGTACGCTTGAAGAGCGCAAGTTGCCGATGAAATTCAATTGGGTCGCATGCGACCCGAACTGCCGCGGCTGGGTCAGCGCCGTCGGCATCATCACAGCCGATACGCCGAAAGATTTTGAGGATTTTGCCCGCGGGCGCCAGCTTGGCGGGGCGACCGTGGTGCTCGACTCCAGCGGTGGTTCCGTTAACGACGCGATCACGCTCGGGCGACGCTTCCGTAACCTCGGCCTTCTGACCACCGTCGGCATCAGCGTGCAGAATCGCAGCGGGCAGGGCGGCGCGCGTCCGGCCGTCGCACCTGAGGCCTATTGTGAGTCCATGTGCGTGTTCCTACTGCTGGCTGGCAAGACGCGCTACGTGCCGGAAGCAGCCCATGTCCGGGTGCATCAGATCTGGATGGGCGATCGCGCCGACGACGCGCGGGCTGCAAGCTACAGCGCGCAGGACCTGATGATCGTCGAGCGCGACATCGGTCGGCTCGCAAAGTACACCTTCGATATGGGCGGCGCCGGTGACTTGCTGTCGCTCGCACTGAGTGTGCCGCCCTGGGAAGACCTGCACGAATTGGACCCGGCCGAGCTCAAGCTCACCAATGTGGTGACGACGGACGCCGCTTCCGACGTGCTGCCGCACGTCGATGTCTCGGCCCCTGCGATGGCCGACGCTGCGCCGAAGGTGCAGGACCGCTTTGCAACGGAACCGGAGCAGTCGGTCAAGTCGACCAAGACGGCGGAAGCGCTGGTAGCGACCGGCGGTGGTGCGTCGGCGCCTGGCCCGGCGGTGCAGAAGTAAAGTCCGACAATCGGTCTGGCTATTCCGGGTCCCGCGCTCGGGCCGCCCGCGAAATGACGTGCGCAGGGACCTAGTCCTGCGCCGTAACCGGCTGTTTCGTCTTCGCTTCGATCTGGCCGATGGCGTCGACCACGGCGTCGAAGGTCAGCAGTGTCGACGCGTGACGCGCCTTGTAGTCGCGGACCGGCTCAAGGAACTTGATTTCGTCCCATTTTCCGTCCGGCGGGGCGCCGTTCTCTTTCAGCATCTTGCGAACGGTTTCGCGTAACTCACGGAGTTCGCTCGCAGTCGAGCCGATCACGTGACTTGCCATGATGCATGCAGAAGCCTGTCCGAGCGCGCAAGCCTTCACGTCGTGGGCGAAGTCGGTGACGGTGTCGCCACTCATCTTGAGATCGACCTTCACGGTCGAGCCACACAGCTTGGAATGGGCGGTGGCGCTGGCGTCGGGATCGGAGAGTCGGCCCAGACGGGGGATATTCCCGGCCAGTTCGATGATCCGCTTGTTATAGATGTCGTTCAGCATGTGATGGGGTCCGAGACCTTCCGGGCGGCTTCCGGCGGGATCGGCCTTGGCGGCCGCCGTCCTCGGTCTTATATAGGGTTGGAACTGGCGAAAAAACAGCCCGGTAGCCTTGTCGGCGGTGGTCGAACACATCGCATCCGACGTAGAGGCGGGGGCGGTTGATCGCCCAAATTGGTTGTTCTCTCTCAGGCGTCCGGCGGCTCGACCGCCCCGTCTGCCGGTGACACTCCGGCCGCAAGGCCGTCGAACGGAGTTGACATGGACGCTTTGATCAAACCCATCCGCCCCAACAAGCCTTCCGACAAGCAGGTCGATCGCCCCGCTGAGCTTGATCCTGCTGAATTTCTTGCGGCCGCCGTCCGTGCGGACCAACCGCGCCCGGCACGCGCCGAGGCCGAGCAGGCGGTGAAGACGCTGCTCGCCTATATCGGGGAGAATACCGATCGCGAGGGCCTGCTCGACACGCCGCGTCGCGTGGTCGAGGCCTTCGACGAACTCTATCAGGGCTACCACCAGTGCCCGGCCGAGGTGCTGGACCGCACCTTTGGCGAGACCGCCGGGTATGATGACTTCGTGCTGGTGCGTGACATCGAGTTCACCTCGCAGTGCGAGCACCACATGATGCCGTTCTACGGCAAGGCACACATCGCCTATACGCCCGTCGAGCGCGTCGTTGGCCTCTCCAAGCTCGCGCGGCTGACCGACATTTTCGCCCGCAGGCTACAGACCCAGGAGCATCTGACGGCGCAGATCGCGGCCGCGATCGACGAGATACTGAAGCCTCGCGGCGTTGCGGTGCTGGTCGAGGCCGAGCATACCTGCATGTCGGTGCGCGGTGTCGCCAAGCATGGGGCGATGACGTTCACCAGCCGTTTCACCGGCATGTTCCGCGACAATCCGGCGGAGCAGGCCCGCTTCCTGTCTCTGGTGCGAGGCTCACCGCGCTGACCCTCGCCGACGATTGAGCCGAGGGTTTTCGTGTCCACTCATTCCCATGACATCGAGGAAGGGCTGAGCTTCCAGCCCAAGTTCGACGCGGCCGGCCTCGTCACCTGCGTGGCCACGGATGTCGCGACCGGCGACGTATTGATGGTCGCCCACATGAATGACGAGGCGCTTCGCAAGACCATCGCGACGGGTGAAGCCTGGTACTTCAGTCGCTCCCGCAATGCGTTATGGCGAAAGGGTGAGACGTCAGGTCAAACCCAGCGTGTCGTCGAGATGCGCACCGATTGCGATCAGGACGCGGTCTGGATCCGGGTCGAGCAGGTCGGCGCAGCCTGCCACACCGGCCGCAGGTCGTGCTTCTATCGCAAGGTGGAGCCCGACGGTGGAAGCGCGAAGCTCGTCTTCGTCGAGGCTGAGCGGCTGTTCGATCCCGACGCGGTCTATAAGAAGTAGCCTCCGTCATTCCGGGACGGCCCGAAGAGCCGAACCCGGGAGGACCGAGGATGCGAAATTAACCCGGCATTAACCATACCTGTCCCACCGTGAGACGACATGGTGCCGAATTGCCGGCGTCATCAACGCCGCGCGGAGCGGGGCTGCCCAATATGTCGGTCGACAATTCTAGTGCCACGACGACGGCGGGGATCGATCCGTCGCGGGCGCGCGTGACCGGCGCGATCAAGCAGGCCTCCGATCTCACCGGCGTCAGCTTCGAATACATGCTGACCACAGCCAAGATGGAATCGGATTTCAATCCGGCCGCGGGTGCGACGACCTCGTCTGCGCACGGGCTCTATCAGTTCATCGACCAGACCTGGCTCGGCACGGTGAAGGAGGCGGGCACCCAGCTCGGCTACGGCAGCTATGCCGATGCCATCACCAAGACCTCTTCCGGCAGCTACACGGTCACCGACCCGACGATGCGGAGCTCCATCATGAAGCTGCGCGACGACCCCGATGCTGCATCGAGCATGGCCGCAGTGCTGACGCAGTCGAACAGCTTCAAGCTGACGGGCCTGCTCGGTCGCCGTCCGAGCGATAGCGAGCTCTATATGGCGCATTTCATGGGCGTCGGCGGCGCGGCAAAGCTGATCGCCAACGCCGCGGACAATCCGCAAGCCGTCGGCGCGCGGCTGTTCCCTAATGCCGCCGCGACCAACCGTTCGATCTTCTATGCCAAGGACGGTCGGGCGCGCAGCGTCTCGGAAGTATATTCGGTGCTGGATGCGCGCTACGCCAGCGCCGCGAATTCGAAATCGACGCGGAGTGCGATCGCCATGTACGGCGACACGCCGTCGACGACCCAGGTCGCGAGCGCCAACGGCGTGCAGCCCACGTCGCTGATCAACAGCGCCGCCTATCTTCAGACCTTCCCGGACACGCGCGTGGCGACGCCGGCCAGCGCGACCTCGGCGACGACGGTGTCGGACAATTCGCCGATCACGCCGGTGTTTCGCTCGATCTATCAGCCCGGCGACAGCACGCAGCCAGTTTCGGCCACTGTGCAGAAATTGTGGGGCAATAACGCCTCGCAGAGCTCGGTTACGAACTCGACGCCCGACGTTCGCGCGCCGCAGCCGCTCGACCTCTTTAGCGATCGCAGCGGTACCTTCTCGAGCTGAGTGCGCTGCAAAATCTGCAGCCCTTAACAAAACGTCAATAAAACCAGCCGGTTATGGTGAACGCTTTGTTAAGCGTCGTGGTTTATTTTGTCTTGCGGGTGACGGGTGTCACCGTTTGGTTTGGTTGCGTAGGCCGGAAGCACAATGATCGTTCGGCAGTTTATCAATTGGATCAGGACCGCGTCCGCCGGTGAGCGGGCAGAGGCAACACGGGCGTTGGCCCGTGCCTGGTTGATTTCAGACCTTTCTCACGACGATCGCGTCGCCGCCGAAGGCGCGCTGTTGATGCTGCTCGACGATCCGTCGCCGCTGGTACGCCAGGCCATGGCGGAGGCCTTCGCGCGCTCGACGGAGGCGCCGGCGGCAATCGTCCAGGCGTTGTCGACCGACCAGCCGTCGGTCGCGCTTCCCGTGCTCGAACATTCACCGCTCCTGATCGATGCCGATCTCGTCGACATCGTCGCGACCGGCAATTGCGAGGTGCAATGCGCCGTCGCTCGCCGCATCGCGCTGCCAGCATCGGTCTGCGCCGCGATCGCCGAAGTCGGCTGTGCGGCGGCAGCGCTCGAGCTGATCGAAAATCCCTACGCCGAGCTCGCGTCCTTCTCCTGGGACCGTATCGTCGAGCGTCACGGCCATCTTGCCGCGATCCGCGAGGCGTTGCTGGTGCTCGAAGATCTGCCGGCCGCCACGCGCGCCGCGCTGGTCGCAAAGCTCTCCGCGACGCTGGCGCAGTTCGTGATTGCCCGCAACTGGCTAAGTGCCGATCGCGCCGAGCGCATCGCGACCGAGGCCCGCGACCGCTCCACCGTCAACATCGCGGCGCGCTCGCGCGGCGAGGACATGCAAGGCCTTGTGTGTCACCTGCGCGCGACCGGCCAGCTCACCGCAGGTCTGATCCTGCGCGCGCTGTTGTCGGGCAATCTCGAACTGTTCAATGCGGCGCTCGCGGAATTGTCGGAGATGCCGCCGGCGCGCGTCGCGGCGCTGCTGCACGATCGCGGCGGAGCCAGCCTGCATGCGCTGCTGCGCCGCGCGGGCTTTCCGGAATCGACCTTCGCGGCGTTCCAGGTCGCGCTCGAGGCCTGCCACGAGAACGGCTTTGTCGACACCCAGGATGGCGCTGCGCGACTGCGCAGGCGCATGGTCGAGCGCGTGCTCACCCATTGCGAGACCGATCGCGGCGCGGCCGAGCCGCTGCTCATCCTGCTGCGCCGCTTCGCGACGGAATCTGCGCGCGAGGAAGCGCGCCTGTTCTGCGACGAGCTGGTCGCGGAGGAGGCGATCGCGCCGGTCTATGATGATCTGATCGCGGCGTAGCGAAGATGCGGTAGGGTAGGCAAAGCGGAGCCTGCCCACCGCTTCTGTTGAGGACGCGGCAAGATGGTGGGCACGGCGCAAGGGCGCCCTTGCCCACCCTACGGCACCCTTCAACGCGGCAACGTTAATCCCCTGGCACGATGCTCGGCGCCAGAATCGCTTCGAGATGCTCGGGACGATCACGGTTGACGTGGGCGAGATAGTCGTCGGCGACCCTGCGCAGGCGGCGGCTAAGCTCGCTGCCGACGGAGATGCTGTCGAGCTTGGTGTTCCCGTGCACGATGGCCTGGATGGCGTTGATGTGGTGCGAGAAGAGCTCGCTCGGCACCTTGGCAAGATCCGGCGCATGCTCGATGACGCGGCACAGGCTTTCGGCGATGACTGCGGCGGACGGATAGCCGAACGTCGCCGCATCGCCCTTGATGTCATGGGCTGCACGAAACAGCTCGTCGCGCGCCTCCTTGGTGAAGCCGTCCTTCTGCACGGCCGCGTAGGCCGCAGCCAGCCGTCCGGCTTCGATCGCCATCCAGTCCTTGAATTCCCCGGAGAGTCCGGCGAGCGCCTGCTCGGCGCGACCGACCGGATCATCCATGTCCTTCTCTTCGACCCGGCGCAGCACCTTGCGCAGCGGATTGGGCTGCGTGATCACGTGGTGGGTGGCGAAGGCCTTGACCTCGATGTCTCTGGGGCTGTTCTTGGCCATGATGCCTGCCTCGATGGTTGAGGGCGCTCGCTAGATGGAGGACCGCGCTTTGTCGAGCAACGAGGGTTGCTGCAGCACTTCGTGCTTTTCGCCGACGCGGCGCTCGGGGCCCATATAGGCGGAGCTGGTGTTGCGACGGCGATCCGGCCCGAAATAGGTCTTGGTCTTGATGAAGGGCCGGGGATTGGCGACCACGTTCAGGATGCGCTGGTAGAGACCCTTGGCCGAGATCGGCTTGGCCAGGAATTCGGTGACGCCGGCATCGCGCGCCACCGTGACGCGACGTTTTTCGGAGTGACCTGTCAGCATGATGATCGGTGCGTAGGGATTACCCTTGGATTCCGGCTGCCGGATCATCTGCGCCAGCTCGAGCCCATCGAAGATCGGCATCGCCCAGTCTGTGATGACGATGTCGGGCACGTAGTGGCTGTACATTTCGAGCGCCGTGGCGCCGTCTTCGGCTTCATAAACCTCGCGCGCGCCGAAGGAGTGCAAAAGCGTCCGCAGGATGCGGCGCATGTGCGGATTGTCGTCGCAGACGAGGAAGCGCAGCTTGTTGAAATCGATGCGGAACATGACGCCCAGGCCGAAGCGGTCAAACTTCGTTAACCATATCGCGTACGAGGTTAACGAAGCGTTGCCTCCCGCGGCCCGGCGGGCAGGTCCGGATACAGCTCCTAGTAGCCGAACTGCTCGCGCAGAATTCGTTCTTCGAGGCTGTGGCCGGGGTCGAACAGCATCCGCATCGAGATGGTCTTGTCCGACAGCACCTCGACGCGGCGGACGTCGCGTACTTCGTCATGGTCGGCGACCGCGGCGACCGGGCGCTTCTCGCAATCGAGCACCTCGAACACGACATAGGCCGTGTTGGGCAGGAGGGCGCCGCGCCAACGGCGCGGGCGGAAGGGACTGATCGGCGTGAGGGCGAGCAGGGCGGCGTTGATTGGCAGGATGGGCCCCTGGGCGGAGAGATTGTACGCGGTCGAGCCAGCCGGCGTCGCCACCATGATGCCGTCGGCCATCAGCTCGGACATGCGCTCATGCTCGTCGACCAGGATCTTCAGCCGCGCCACCTGATAGGTCTGACGAAACAGGGCGACCTCGTTGATCGCGTGATGAATGTGCACCTCGCCCTGCACGTCGGTTGCGCGCATCAGCAGCGGATGGATCACGGACACATGTGCAGCCTCGAGCCGAACGCGCAGGTCGACCGTCGAGAATTCGTTCATCAGGAAGCCGACCGTGCCGCGGTGCATGCCGTAGATTGGCTTTCCCGTGCGCATGTTCTGGTGCAGCGTCTGCAGCATGAGGCCGTCGCCGCCGAGCGCCACAACGACATCGGCTTCATCGGGCTTGCAATTGCCGTACAGCCCCGTCAGCTGCGCATAGGCTTCCTGGGCCTCGGTGCCCGCGCTGGCGACGAAGGCGATCCGATCATATCGCTTGGGCTTTGTCATGAAATCGCGGGGCTCGAAAGGGTCAGGCCGGCTCGAAAAGGTGTGCCGAGGTCGTCTATACGACCTCGGCGGTTCTTGTCGAGCGTGACCCTGCGCCATAGCAAACGGTCAATAGGCCGTGATGCCGCGCCATTGTCGCAATCTTGTGCTACAGCCTGTAGCGGATAACAGGGAGTAAGCAGCGTGATCATCATATCGCCGGCGCTTCGCCGTGGGGGGCTTTTGCTGGCGCTCCTCGCCTTTGCCACGCTCGGCCCGGCCCAGGCAGACGACCCGCCGCAGCGTCCCGATGCCGCGACGCCCGCTGGCCAAAAGGGCGGTGGGCGCGGCGGCAACGCGCAAAATGCGCAGCAAAATCCCCCGGCAACGGCCGAGCAACATCGCCTGCCGCCGGACTCCACCACCAGGCAGACGCTCGAGCTGCCTGGCAGGACGCTCGCCTTCGCCGCGACCGCAGGCTCGATCCGCGTGTTCGACGACAAGGGCGAGCCGCAGGCCGAGATCGCCTACACCTCTTATCAGCTCGACGGTACCGACCGCGCAACGCGGCCGGTCACGTTCTTCTTCAACGGCGGGCCCGGCGCATCGTCGGCCTGGCTGCAGCTCGGCAATGCCGGTCCCTGGCGGCTGCCGATCAATGCCGACGAGGTCACGCCATCGACCTCTCCGGAGGTGAAGCCCAATGCGGAGACCTGGCTCGATTTCACCGACCTCGTCTTCATCGATCCGGTCGGGACGGGCTATAGCCGCTTCGTCGCGACCGGCGAGGATGTCCGCAGGCGGTTTTATTCCGTCGACGGCGATGTCAACGCGCTCGCGCTGGTGATCCGCCGCTGGCTAGAGAAGCACGACCGGCTGCTGTCGCCGAAATATGTCGCGGGCGAGAGCTATGGCGGCATTCGCGGGCCGAAGGTCGTGCGCCAGTTGCAGATGCAGCAGGGCGTCGGCGTCAAGGGCCTGATCATGATATCGCCTTTGTTCGACTTCCGCGAGTTCACCGGCACGAGCCTTCTGCAATACGTCGCAACGCTGCCGAGCTATGTCGCGACCGTGCGCGAAGCCAAGGGGCCGGTGAAGCGGGCCGATCTCGCCGATGTGGAAGCCTATGCGCGCGGGGAGTTCCTGGCCGACCTCGTCAAAGGCGAGGCGGACAGGGAGGCGGCCACGCGTCTGGCCGATAGGGTCGCCGCGCTGACCGGCATCGACCAGGCGGTGAGCCGCAGGCTCTCGGGACGTTTCGACGTCGGCGAATTCCGCCGCGAGCTCGACCGCAAGAACGGCAAGGTGACCGGCCGCTACGATGCCTCCGTGCGTGGCTTCGACCCTTATCCGGATTCCAGCAGCTCCCGCTTCGGCGATCCCTCGGGCGACACGCTTCAGGCGCCGCTGACCAGTGCCGCCGTCGACCTCCTGACGCGCAAGCTGAACTGGCGGCCGGACGGCTCCTATGAGGTGCTCAACGGCGCAGTCGAACGGGCCTGGGATTTCGGCCACGGCATCAATCCCGCGCAGTCGGTGTCTGAGCTGCGCCAGATCCTCGCAACGGACGCGAAGATGACGGTGTTGGTCGGACACGGCCTGTTCGATCTCGCCACGCCCTATTTCGGCTCGCAAATCGCACTCGACCAGTTGCCTGCCTTTGCGTCGGCGCCACGGGTGAAACTCGTGATCTATCCGGGCGGCCACATGTTCTATTCGCGCGATGCGTCGCGGCAGGCGTTTCGCGCCGAGGTCGAGGCGATGATCAAACAGTAGGCCGGCGTTTCCGCGGCGTATATTTGCGCGCGATCTCGCGGGCGATGACGCTCTCCGGCTTGACATTGATGCCGGCGAGCCAGATGTCGCGGACCTTGCCGCGCTTGTCGCGGATACGGCGGACCGGCTCGCCATGGTTGGCGTAGCCAGCGGCCGCGGCGAAGGTGCCGGAATCGCGGCCGGTGACTTCGATCTCGGCCGCATCCATGAACGGATTGTTGAAGTGCGGATTGGCGACCACGACGCGGTTGCCCATCGGCACGAGATCAACCGCGCCCCAGATGGTCCACCAGCGGCCGGTCCAGTCGCGTGACCGCCGGTTAGGCCTCCCACGGTTCTGGAACGCACGCAGGATCTGCATCGCGCCGTCCATCCAGATCGGCGCGGCGCCGTCGATGCAGTTGCTGAGCATCGTGATCGCGAGCTCGCAGGCCGGAATGGAGCAGGTCCGGGAGATATAGCCCTGGAAGCCGCCACCATGGCCGAACCAGTCCCAGCCGTCGGACTTGCCGGCGCTGACGCCGAGGCCGTAATAGCCCTCAAGGCTCTGCGGAATGCGCCAGTGGTTTCGCGTCATCTCGCGGCGGCTTGCGGCAGACAGCACGCTCTTTCTTGCATTGGGCGCGAGCTGCGCGAAGAAGCGGGCGGTGTCGGCTGCGGTTGCAACGAAGCCGGCAGCGGACGTCATCGCGTGGGTGAGGTTGTCGCCCGGGATCACGCAGCGCTCGCCGAGCGGCAGCTTGCGCGTGTGGCCGCGGGCGAACGGTGCGCCCTTGGCAAGCGGCGCGCTCGGCTCGGTTTCGCGCAGGCCGGCGGCTGCGATGACCTCGCGCTTGATCCAGGCGGGGTAGGGCTCTTTCGTGATGGCTTCGATCATGAGACCGATCAGGCCAAAGCCGTGATTGGAGTATTTGAAGCGCGTGCCGGGTTCGATCGCGGTAGGCATTTGCAGCTCCGCCAACAGTTCCTTCTCGTCGAGATAGGGACGGCTGTCGATGAACTGGCCAGAGTCGGCGCCGTCCCGCGTCAGGCCTGCGCTATGGGAGAGCAACTGGGCGATCGTCGTCTCGGCAACGCGCGGATGCAGGCCGTCGACATATTGGCCAACGGTGTCGTCGAGCCGCAGCTTGCGCTGCTCGCGCAGTTTCAGGATGCCGGCAGCTGTGAAGCTCTTGGAATGAGAGGCGATGCGAAAGCGGTGACGCGGCGTCAGCTTTTCGCCGGTGTCGAGATTGGCAATGCCGAACGCGTGCTCGGCGACGACTTCGCCACGGTGCGTGATCGCGATGATGAGCCCCGGCTGTTGCGATCCGATCAGTTGAAACTCGATCCATGAGCCGATGTAGTCGATTGCGGCTCGTAACCACGCATCCATTGCCCACCACACGCGAAGGAGAGGTCCTTCGCGAAAGCTAGCCGACAAGACAGAACCGGCGCAACCCCTGAGGGTTGCGCCGGTTCATCGCTCTCTGGATTGGCGCGGTGGTCAGTACACGAGCGTCGCGCCCGTCGGCTTGTCGAGCGCTGCTGCGAGCGAGCGATATTCTTCGCTGCTGGTGCCGGCGAGCGAGGCGATCTTGTTCAGATGATACTGCGCCTGTTCGCGGTTGCCCTGTTCGAGCTGCCAGAGTCCGTAATACTGCCAGGTGCGGACGTGGTTCGGATCGTCCTTGAGCGCCAGCTCGTAATAGATCTGCGACTGCTTGTAGTCGCCGAGCTTGCGATAGGAGTAGCCGATCAGGTTGGCGACGTCGGCGACGTCGTCGCGCTTGAGCGTCTTGAGCTGGTCGATCGCGTTCGCATAGTCGTGGCGATCGTAGATCGTGGTGTAGGCCGTGCGGTAGGCGGCGAGGAATTTGGGATCGCTGACGGAGGAGCTCTTCTTCTTTCCCTTTTTGGTCGACGTCGTATTCGATGACCCGGAGCCGGAGGGGCTATCGCTGCCATTGGCATAGGCGCTCTGGATTGCCGGCACGGCGACCAGCGTCACGCAGACGAGTGCCGGAACCAGAAGCTTTGCAACTTTGCTCATCTATCTCTCCCGTATGGAATGCGGCGATCCTACACGATTGCCTCAAGACGGGAACACCCGGGTTGCAAAAACATTCCCGGCCGACCGCCATCGCTCTCGCCGGCGCCCGGTTCTCCGGAACATGACAAAGTTGTCATCCAGATGAACGGAAGCGAACATTGCGCTTCAGAATGGGTTCAGCGCACCGCGCCTAACGTCTGCTCCATGATCGAAGGGTCGGCGAGGGCGCCGTCTCAAGATCCTTCAAGAGGAGACCACCATGTTGAAGACGATTTCCGCAGCCATGCTCGCAGCTTCCGTCATCGCAGCCCCGGCCTTCGCCGCTGAAGCGGGCAAGACTGACACCAGCAAGACCGCAACACAGGCGCCGGTGATCAAGTCCGAACAGACGCAGTCGAAGACCGCGGTCAAATCCACTGCGAAGTCGGACGTCAAGTCGAAGGCGATGAATGCTAACGCCATGGTCGGACCCGAGCACACCAAGCACGTCCGCTCGCATCGCCATCACCACCAGATGGCGGCGGCCAAGTCTTCATCGGCCAAGGTCCCGTCGGGTACGACCCAGCCGAGCGTCGGTGCCAAGCCGACAGAGCCAGTGACCACTGGCAAGGCGAAGTCCGGCTACTGATAGGCGTAACTGATCCCGCGCGGTGGCGACCCACATTGCCCTGCCACCGTGCGCAGGGTTCAGGCCCGACCCGACTGCCATTGCCTCGCGAAAGCGTGAGCGATGGTGGCGGGCCGGTTGAGCCGTTTCAGGAGCGAGAAGCGAATTCCCTCGGCGCGACCTTGCGGCTAGAACAGCTTTGCGTCCGGTCGAGAGAGGGGAGTCGTGGGGGGATTGGCAAAACGCGCGAGCGTCCTGGTACTACCGCTGGTGCTTGCGGCCTGTTTCGGCAGCGACGGCGGCCGGCCGTCCCTGGTGGACGATGCGGGAAATCCAGTGCAACAGCCGTTTCCGGACAATTTCCGCAGCGAGGCGCTCGCCATCATGCACAGCTATCTGAACGATCCGGTCGGTGTGCGCGATGCTGCCATGGCGGATCCGGTGCTGCGAACGGTCGGCGGCCGGCCGTTTTATGTGAGCTGCCTGCACTTCACCCCGCGCGAGAGCGACGCCAGTTACAGGAGCATGCGCGAGCGGGCGATCGTCTATGTCAACGGACGCGCCGACCGGGTCATCGAACGGGCCGGCGAAATGTGCGCGGGTGCGGTTTACGCACCCTTTCCAGAACTGGAAAAGATGACGCGGTAGCACAAAGCACGTCTTCACAGACGCCTGCTAGGACAGGGGCGGCCGGAAGCCGTTGATCACATTTCGGGGAGCCTTGAACGGGGTTGCTTCTCCTTGCGACAAATCGTTACGGCAGTGTGCGCGCGAGCGAAAAAATCTGTCGTGACGAGGGAACGCCGAGGAACATAAAGCCGTTGTTGCGGCCTCGTCACGGCACCCAGGGATCAAGGCTTCGGCATCGCCGCGAAGCAACCAAATTCAGGCCACGTTGTTTGCTGAGGGTGAATTCGAGATAACGGGGATCATCCATGAAGACGTTCTTGCTTGGCGCAGCTGCCGTGCTCGCGCTGGCAGCGCCAGCCGCCGCAGCCGACATACCGGCGCGGCCCTACACCAAGGCTCCGGCCTATACGCCGCCGCAGGTGATCTATAACTGGACCGGCTTCTACATCGGCGGCCATGTCGGCGGTGCGTTTGCCGGCGACAACACGTTCCAGTCGAGCGACGCCCGTTTCCTGGGCGGTGTGCAGGGCGGCTTCGACTACCAGTTCGCGCCCAATTGGGTGGTCGGTCTCGAGGCCCAGTACTCCTGGCTGCCGTCCAACAACAATGGCGTCCTGTTTCCGGCCAACACGCTCGTGACCTCCAACACCGACCAGCTCGGCTCGGTCACCGGCCGCGTCGGCTATACCTGGGGCCCGGCGCTCGTCTACGCCAAGGGCGGCTACGCCTGGCGCAACAACAATTTCGGCGCCAGCGTCGGCGGCGTGCCGACCGCAGTCACCACCACCGGCAACAACAAGGACGGTTACACCGTCGGTGCCGGCCTCGAATACATGTTCGCGCCGAACTGGTCGGCCAAGGCCGAGTACCAATATTATAATTTCGGCAGCACCACCGTCACCGCCGGCCCCGCCGACGTCGTCGGCGTCCGCGGCCGCGACGACGAGCATACCGTCAAGGTCGGCGTGAACTACCGCTTCGGCTGGGGCGGTCCCACGGCTACGCGCTACTGATCCGCAGGCCGCAAACGACAGACTGCAAAGGCCGGCTTCGCCGGTCTTTGTTTTTTGCGGAGCCGGTCTCACCAGCGTCATGGGCTAGCGGTAAAGCAAAAATAATTTTTGCCTTTTACGGAACACGCGCGCCGGCGCGCGTTATTATGTGATTGCCGGGCTGGGTGGGATGACGAACATGCGTATCTTGGCGTCGGTGGTGATCTCGTTATTCGTCACGCTGCCGTGCTCGGCACAGACGATCCTTAAATCCGAACCGCTGGTCCTGGCGCCCTATGAGGTGGCCTTCGTGCAGGATTTCTCCTGCGGCCTCGGCCGGGTGCTGAAGGTCACCGGCGCGATCCGCGGCCTGCATCGGCGCAAGGCCTGCGTGGTGCTGTCGGGCGAGCAGGCATCTCTGGCGATCGCAACGCCCTGATGCGCGTCTTCACGAATTGAACTGCAGCTCCAATCGAGATTGCCGCTCGGCGTCCGCCTTGTTCTTGGCAGGATCCTCGCCGGGACCAGTGAGGCACGGCTTGATCTCGTAGTCATTGTCCAGGATGCGGCGCGGCCCCGGCCTGTCCTCGTCGGTGGCGACATCAACGACCAGGCCGCTCTGCTGCGCAATTTTCCAGACGTCTGCCTCGCTTGGGTAGGCCTTGCTGAGTTGGGCGTCGTTGCAAAACAGCGCGTAGGGCATCGGTTCTGCCTTTCGGAACTGCCTTAACGCTTGAGCGGATTGAGGGTTTCAGCATGGCTTCACCCTGCGGCGCCTGATCACGGATCCGTGAACGAGGCGTCGGGGTGTGAGTCGTAAACGAGTCCTGAATCCCAAAAAAAAGAATCCCTGGGACTCCTCGGCTGGAATCAGCGGATGTTTCTGGCCATGACGACCGGCCTGAAAACCTCCTGCGAGCACATGCTCCTGCCGCTCACGCTGGCGCTGTTTTGCGCCTGCGCGGCCAATCTGCTGCTGGTCTGGTCCTGGCTCTAATGGCCCGAACTCCCGGCCGGCGGCCGGGGCGGGGGATTGTGGATGGCATCCCTGACCTTGGCGAGGGTCGACTGGCAAAACTCCTCGCGCTCGCGCTCGAAACGCTCCTGATGCTTGCGGAAATTGGCGACCCTGGCCTGCACTTCGCTGCGGAAATCGCCCGATCTCCTGGGCGGCGCGAGCTGGAAGGGCTGGGGCGCCGCTTGCGGCGGCTCGTCGACCTCACGAACGTCTTCGATCACCACCACGGAGGTGACCTCCACGGCAGTCGGAGGCGGCACAGGAGCAGGCCCCGCCAGGAACGACTCCTCCTTCCGCCCGGTCACGGATTGAACAAAGGCCAATGTCTGCGCGATCAGCGCATCGCGTTCCCTGATCCACTTCATGGTCTACCTCTGCGCGCACCCTATTCCAGCAAACCGGCTGCTCCGAATCAAGGCATGCTTGCAGGGGATTGCATATTTTTCCCGATCGCCCGAAACTGCGGCAATGAAACCGAAGGATGAATGGTCGGAAGAGGCCGAGGGCCTGAGCCTGGTGCGCGCCTTCCTGTTGCTGCCACCCGACAAGCGGCGCCTCGTGCTCAAATTCGCCGATGAGCTTGCGCGCGCACAGGAGCGCCACGAGGAGGGGACGGAAGCGTCCCCGACCTGAGCTAGATCGATCGGCGCTCGCGTTCAGGCTGTAGCCATTCCCTGCACAGCTTGCGCATTCGTGTGGCCTCGGCTCTTATCGGCGCCATGACCGAGATGGAAATGGCCGAGATAGAGACGTACGTCGTCAACCCCGACACGCCCGAGATCGACATCTGTGCGCGCTGGCGCGCGGAGACGTTTTCGGTGCTCGAGGCGAGCGTTGAGCAGGAGCGACGCACGCTCAATCGCTTCGCGGCGGATCAGACGCGGCAGGTAGCCCTGATCGCCAAGCGTGGGATGGTGCCGGTCGGCACCTGCCTGCTGGTGCCCTCCGAGATCGAGCCCAACCACCAGGTCTCGCCGTGGCTTGCAGGATTGTTCGTGGCGCCCGAGCATCGGCGACATGGGGCAGGCGCCGTTCTGGTGCGCGCGATCGAGGCAGAGGCCCGCCTGCGCGGCTTTGCGCGAATCTTCCTCTACACGACCAGCGCTACCGGGTTCTACCAGCGGCTCGGCTGGGACCTCGTCGAGCACACCGACTGGAAGGGCTTTGGACAAACCGCCTTCATGTCGCGCGCGATCCGGTCCATGTCGCGGCAGCCATAGAAGTCTTACACGAAGCTTACAAAGCCGGCGCCAAAAGCTATTTTTCCGTAATTTTACGCGCGGCATATTGTATCAAATTTTAACGTCCGTGGGTTCCATTGGGTCCCGTGCCGGGAACGCTATCGAATGGCTCCAATCGGATGAATTGTGATGCGCCTTTTGAATGATCTGAAGATTGTCTTGAAAGTCGGCCTGATCGTTGCGGTGCTTGGCTGTGCACTCCTCGGGGTGGCCGCGTTCAGCGCCGTGCAGCTCTCTTCGACGGTCGATCGTTTTTCGGAGTTGACGGAAGCCGAAGCGGCGGCGCTGGGCCTGACCCGCGCGCAGCGACGGGCGGAAACCTATCATGCCGCGCTCTATGCCACGCTGACCGAGACCACCGAGGAAGGCAACGCCAGACGCCTGAGGACCGCGAGCGAGAACCGCGATCAGATCGCCGGCTTCCTCGCAGCCGCGATCAAGGAGGATGCGGGCCGTGCCGGCGAAATCCGCGCCATCGGCGACAAGCTGAAGGGCGTGTTTGCCGCTTGCGATCCGGTGCTCGAAGCCGGCGCCAAGGCGAGCACCACGGAGGAGAATGCGAAGGCGGCGGACCGCGCCCACAAGGAGTGCGATCCGGTCATGGATGCCGCGCTCTCCGATATCGCCAACTTCGCCGCACAGACGGCCGAACAGGTTGCCAAGCGCAGGCAGGGACTCGGCGCGGAGGCCAGCGCCTCGATCCGCACCGTGATCGGTGTCAGCGCGGGCGGCCTGCTGCTCGGCGTCATGATTGCACTCTTCATCGGCCTCAAGGCGATGTCGCAGCCGATCGCCCGCCTCAAGCTCGCGATGGAGGGGTTGGCGAGGAACGATCTCACCGCCGAAGTGCCCGAGAAGGACCGTCGCGACGAGATCGGTGAGATGGCGAAGACGGTCGAGATCTTCAAGACCAACGCGGTCGAGGTCGAGCGGCTCAAGAAGGCGCAGGAGGAAGTCGAGCGGCAGGCTACCGCGCAACGTCGACAGGACATGGTCAATCTTGCGGATGGTTTCGAGCGCGCGGTCGGCGAGATCATCGACACCGTCGGCTCCGCCTCCACCGAGCTCGAAGCGTCCTCCTCGACGCTGGCGAACACGGCGCAGCGTGCGCAGCAGCTGACGTCGGTCGTCGTGGCGGCCTCGGGTGAAGCCACCGGCAACGTCCAGTCGGTCGCCACCGCGACCGAGGAGCTGTCGTCCTCGGTCAACGAGATCAGCCGCCAGGTGCAGGAATCCGCGCGGATGGCGATCGATGCGGTGGGCCAGGCACGCTCGACGACCGAGCGGGTCAGTCAGCTCTCGACTGCGGCGACGCGGATCGGCGACGTCGTCGAGCTGATCAACACGATTGCGGGCCAGACCAATCTGCTTGCGCTGAACGCCACCATCGAGGCAGCGCGCGCGGGCGAGGCCGGCCGCGGCTTTGCGGTCGTCGCCTCCGAGGTCAAGTCGCTGGCCGAGCAGACTGCGAAGGCGACCGGCGAGATCAGCCAGCAGATTTCCGGCATCCAGACCGCCACCCAGGACTCGGTCACGGCGATCCGCGAGATCTCGGCGACCATCGAGCGGCTGTCGGAAGTGTCCTCGACGATTGCCGCGGCGGTGGAAGAGCAGGGCGCCGCGACGCAGGAGATCGCGCGCAACGTTCAGCAGGCCGCCCACGGTACCCAGCAAGTGTCCTCGAACATCGGCGACGTGCAGCGCGGCGCCGCCGAAACCGGCTCGGCCTCCTCGCAGGTGCTCTCGACCGCGAAGATGCTGGCGACCGACAGCAACCGGCTGAAGCTCGAAGTCGGCAAATTCCTGTCGACGGTGCGCGCCGGTTAGGTGTGGGGGGTGTGACCCGGCGGCCTTGTGCCGCCGGCGCCGCAGACCTTATGTCCCGATCAGCAAAGCCAACGCGACCGCGAACAGCATGCCAGTCGCGACGACGGCCGCGATCGCACCGGCGGTGATCTTGGCTCTCTCCTGGTTGGAATATGGGCGCATGGGATTGGCGTCGTTCCGCTCTTGGCGTGATCGCGCATCAGCATAATACGCTGCGCGCGGAGGCGAGATAGTCAGATAGCGCCGCAGGGTCCGTCGTCTGCCCGCCTATCGTTTCTCCCGCATACGCATGCAGGAATTCTGACACTGGCGCGTCGCCTCGGGCCAAATAATCGGACAGGAAGCGCTCCATAATGCGGTAAGAATCCCGCAAAGTGAGGACTTGCTCGAACTCTTGATCGGTGATCGCCCGGTAGGCCACTGATTTGTCCATCGCGTAGACGCCTTGGTCCATTAAGTCGCTTGATTACGGGTGGAGGTTCAAGCATTTGCAATGGAGGCGCGCCGCAGACGAGCGCGCGGTCTGGGTCCCCTGGCGCGGCATCCGCATTCAGAACTGGTACCGTCCGCTGAGCACCTATGACGCTGCTGCTCGATCACGGGCTGACACTACGCCTGTTCGTCGAGCCCGCTCCTGTCGGCGGGGATCCTGAAAGGAACGCGTTGCGTCGCCGCGTACCGTATTTCCACATCATGGAGTGGCAGAAGCCGGCTTGAGGGCGCTGTATCGTCTAGCTGGCGAGCCGTGCCTGGAAGAACCGGCTGACGCGGTCGATCGCATCCGTCGTCATCGGATCGGTGTCGGAGAAGTCAAAGGCGTGCGGCTTGCCGGGATAGGGCACGAACTCCGCCTCCGCACCGACGGACTTCGCAAGTGCGATCAGCCTCTTTCCGTTCGCGATCGAAACGTTCTGGTCCGCCTCGCCATGTAGCTCGATCATCGGCGGCAGGTGCTTGACCTTGCCGGCCATCGCATCGGGCATGCCGCCATAGAGCACCGCGAGCGCGGCGATGCGGGCATCGCGTGCGGCGGTGTTGGCGGCGATGAAGCCGCCGAGCGAAAAGCCCAAGAGGCCGACACGCCCCGAACTGTCTGGCCGGCCCAGGATGCTCGTCACGGTCGCGGAGACCGTGTCGGACCAGCCATCGAACCGCGTCGTGTCATAGGCCTCGCGGCTTTCCTTCGTGCTGGTCTTCGAATGCAGCGCCGCAATGTCGGTCTCGGTCATGTAGCGGAGAAGATAGGCATCGATGCCTTTGGTCGACAGCGCGTCCGCATATCGCTGATAGGCGAGCGGCTTGATCTCGATTCCGCGCGAGCCGTGCAGCAGGATCACGGCGGGGCGTTTTCCGGATGCGTCCGCGGCGTGACGCGTCACGGCGTCATGACCGGGCTCGGCGCGCGCGGCAGGTGATAGCGTGAGCAGGGCCAGACCTGCGAGCGCGGTTCGTCGTGTGATCATCGCTCAGCTCTCTTCAGGATTCCGATCGGGGAGCGTCGCCTGTATAGTGCGCCTGCGACCGAAATTTGACCGTGCAGTTGTCTCGAGGCCCTGTCCGATGATCCCAGATCGTCCGCCCGTGCTCGCCCACCAGCGCTTCGTCGCCGACCGCGAGAACTTTGCCGGTCTCGATCTCGCCGAACGGTTCGAGCGCATCGTTCGTACCAATCTGTGGGGCGCTTCGACCTCGGCGTCGGGGCTCGGCTCCGAAGACCCGGCCACCTCCGCGATCAAGGTAGCGCTGCCGCCTCTGCTCCGACGGCTCGGCGTGCGTTCGCTGCTCGATGCGCCCTGCGGGGATGCGGGCTGGATCGGCGGATGCGGACTCGATGTCGACTATATCGGCGTCGATATCGTGCCGTCGCTGATAGAAGGCAACCGCCGGCGGGTCGCGCAGGGCGAGCTCCCGGGCCGTTTCATCAGCGCCGACATTACGCGCGATGACCTGCCTCGGGCCGATGTCATCCTGTGCCGGGATTGCCTGGTGCATCTGAGCTTTCAGAACATCTCCCGCGCCCTGGGGCGTTTCCGCGCCAGCGGCGCGCGTTTCCTCCTCGCCACCACGTTTGCGGAATGGCAGGACAACCTCGATTGCGAGGATGGCGACTGGCGCGCATTGAATCTCGAGCGGGCGCCGTTCGGCTGGCCGGCGCCGCTGGAGCTGATCAACGAGCGTTGCGAGGAGGGCGGAGGCGGCTGGCGGGACAAGAGCCTCGGGCTGTGGCGGCTCGCCGATCTCTCCGGTGAGACAGGAGACATTGCGAAGGCTGTGTGACTGATCACGCCGACGACGTCGGTTGCGCTCTTCGACGTCTTCGCACTACAATTGTCTTGCGTGACGGGATTTCGCTTCGCTGCTCTTGCCGGGGGGAACGATGAAGCTGAACGCGATCGTGGCCTTGTTGCTGATCTCCTGCGGCGCTCCTGCCATCGCGCAGGATGGCGCCACGCTCTACGCAACACATTGCGCGCAGTGCCACGACAGCAGCGACGCGCAGAGCCGGGTGCCGCCTCGCAGCGCGATGCAGGCGATGTCATTCGAGCACGTGCTGGCCGCGCTTTCTACCGGCAGCATGGCCGCGATGGCGCAGGGGCGCAGCGATGACGAGCGCAGGGCCATCGCATCCTTCGTCACCGGCAAGGTGGCCGCGAGCGGCGGGGTTGCAGCGGCCGACGCGTCCGGCCGTTGCACGCAAGCCATCACCGCCTTTCCGCGAAGCATCGACGGGCCGCGCTGGAATGGCTGGGGCGCCGATCTCAACAACAGCCGCTTCCAGCCGGACGGGATGGCCGGGCTGACGGCCGAGCAGGTGCCGCATCTGACGCTGAAATGGGCGTATGCATTTCCCGGCGCGTCGCTCGCCTTTGCGCAGCCGACGATCGCCGGCGGGCTGTTGTTCGTCGGCGGCGCCGATCGCAAGGTGCGTGCACTCGATGCGAAGAGCGGCTGCACGGTGTGGACCTTTGCACCCGACCTCGCGGTCCGCGCGGCGATCAGCTTCGGGCAGGTCCCGGGCACGGATCAGTTCGCGATATTCTTCGGCGATGGCCGCGCCAGCGCCTATGCCGTCAATGCGCTGACCGGCGCGCTGATCTGGAAAGTGAATGTTGAAGAGCATCCGGCCGCCCGGATCACCGGCTCTCCGGTGCTTTATTCCGGCGTGCTTTACGTGCCGGTTTCTTCGCTCGAGGAGGTGGCGGGATCGCAGGCGAATTACGAATGCTGCACGTTCCGCGGCAGCCTCGTCGCGCTGGAGGCTGCGACGGGCAAGCTGATCTGGAAGGCCTACACGATCCCCGAGGTGCCGCATCCGACGACGAGGAATGCGCGCGGCACGCAGCTCTATGGTCCGTCCGGCGCCGCCATCTGGTCAGCGCCGACGATCGACATCGAGCGGAAAGCGATCTATGTCGCAACCAGCAATTCCTATTCGAACCCGCCGGCAGCGACCAGCGATGCGGTGCTTGCGTTTGAGCTTGCGAGTGGACGGCTGCTCTGGAAGCAGCAGGCGTCGCCGAAGGATGCCTTCGTCGTGGCCTGCTTCACCGCCGATCAGACCAACTGTCCTGACGAACACGGGCCGGACCATGATTTCGGCCAGTCGCCGATCCTGGTGAAGCTGCGCGACGGCAAGCGCGTCCTCGTCATCGGCCAAAAGTCCGGCGTCGTGCACGCACTCGATCCAGATAGCGAGGGCAAGATTCTCTGGCAGACGCGGATCGGGAAGGGCGGTCCGCTCGGCGGCACCGAATGGGGCTCGGCCGCAGACCAGGACCGCATCTATGTCGCGATCTCCGATGTGCGCTTCCTGCGCGACGGCACGCGGCGGCTCGACTCCACGCAAGGTGGCGGGCTGTTCGCGCTCGATCTTGCGAGTGGCAAGGTCTCGATGGAGGTGGCGCCGGTGCCCTGCGGCGAGCGCCCGCAATGCAGCCCGGCGCTGTCGGCCGCGATCAGCATCATTCCCGGCGTCGTGTTCTCCGGCGGCGTCAGCGGCTACTTGCGCGCCTATGCGACCGCGAATGCAAAACTGCTTTGGGAGTTCGACACCTCGCGCGACTACAAGGCCGTCAACGGCGTTGCGGCGTCAGGCGGTGCGATCGACGGCCCGGGCCCGGTGATCGTCGACGGCATGCTCTACACCAACTCCGGCTACGGCCAATGGAGCGGCGCCGCCGGCAACGTGCTGCTGGCGTTCGAGGTGGGGAAGTGAAGTTGGGGAGGCCCCGCGGCGCGTGAGCGGGGCGCAGCTGGATTCACATAAGCAAGTGCGGGAACCCGCGAAGCGGAGCAGCTTGCCGGAGTGCCGCTTCAACACCGGCGCGGACGTGCGGCCTCAGCATTAAGCCTCCACCAGGGCCCCCAGATGCTGAGGCCGTTTTTTTTGTGCTCGTCTCCGGACTGTCCTGCTGCGGGACGAACGCCAGTCGACATTATTTACGAGCTGTGAACCATGAAAAATGATCGGAAAATTTTAGCGAAACGATCTGCGGGCCCTTTGCGTCAGTTCTGCTGGAGGGTGCAGCGATGGTCACAGATGCAGGTTTCGACGAGCGTGAGAGCGAGATCGCCCGCTACAGGATTTTGGCGCAGGAGGTGACGGACCCGCTCGCCGCGCGACTGCTGCACCACATCGTGATCGATCTCGAAGCCGCCCTGCTGCGCGATCGCGCCGCCGACGCAGTCAAGGCGGATGGATGAGGCGAGAAGGTTAGTATTCGGCCAGGAAGATGGTGCCGGCTGAGGGGATTGAACCCCCGACCTTCGGTTTACAAAACCGCTGCTCTACCGCTGAGCTAAGCCGGCCACTTTCAGGAAACACAGAGCAACCACCGACATGGCGCCGGCGGGTCCGCTTGGGTGCGGTCGCAATACCAGACTTGTTTGAAAAGTGCCAGAAGCCGCAGGCGCGCTGACCCGGGGGCCGCTCACGCAAAAACAGGCGGCCCGAGGGCCGCCTGAACCATTCAGCTTGAAGGCGAACGTCCTACTGACAGATATGCTGGCGGCCGTCGTCGCCCTTGAACCATGTGCCGGGCCTGCAAACGATGCCGTTGCGGGCGGCATAGGTGTTCCAGTCGCCGTGCCAGGCGGGACCGCCTTGGTCATAAGAGGCGTAGGAATTGTTCCAGCCTCCGAACGGCGCTGTTGCGATAGCGCCCGCGGTGCCAACGGCAGCACCCGTCACGGCGGCCGCAGTGCCGACGGCGGCGCCGGCGGCAGCGCCTGCCGCATCGGCCGGCCAGAAGCCGGTCTGATCATTCGGGTTCGCCTGCCGATAGGCGGTGTGGCGGTGACGATAGCGCCGGTCGGCGGCGGTGCCGGGTGTCATGTACTGGCAGCCGGGATCCTGGAAGAGACCCGTGCAGCGGGGGTTGTCGGTCATGGTTTGAGCGAAGGCAGGTGTCGCCAGCGCGGACACGAGAAGTGCTGCCGCGCCAAGAAGTTTGGGGCTCGTCATGGCATCTGCTCCATGTGGTTGAGACCTTGGGTAAGTGCGACGTCCGGCCGCAGTTCCCCGTTTTGTCGCACGCGGGGTCACATCGACGTGAACACGTGCAGGATGTTCGCTTGCCGCCACGCAACTGCGTGGCAGTGGCGTCACGCGAACGGGCCGTTAACGCTTCGATAGCGCCGGCGAGCGCATTTGAGCGCCCGTCGATCCTTACGCGTTAGGCTTACCGGAATTTCAGCAGCCGACCTTAACACTCTGACCGTGGTGATCGGATAGGTTCTCGGCCGATTAACCCGGGACCTTTTCATGCGCGCTGTCGCGCTCCTTGCGTTTTTTGTCGGACTGCCCTCGACGGCGCTTGCCGGTGACGGCTTCGACATCGTGATTCCAGGCCGTCCCGGCGTGCCCGTCATCATCAACGGCATCGATGCCTCCTACGCCGTCGTCGAAGGCGAATGGGGTCTGGCGAAGAACGTGCAGGTGCAGCCCACGATCTATGGCGGGCGCTACATCGGCGAGCGACAGCCGAGCGATGTTGGCCATTATTATCCAAGCATGGGCTTGCGGCCCGGCTATGGCCGCCTCGAGGTCGAGCCGCCGGCGAACCGCAAGGTGCCGCAACCAGCGGAAAGCTACTACCGGAGCTGGGGCGTGCAATCGGCGCCGCTGCCGCCGCAGGTGGATGTGCCGGCCGATCCGCCGCCGGTGATCCTTGCTCCGCAGGTCGACGTCGATCCGCATCGCCGTGTCCGCCCGTCGCCTCACGCGGAGGTGCCCGGCAATCATGAGCTGCACAGGTAAGTCCAGGCAGATCAAATCCGAAGCAAAATCCAACAAACGGAAATCTACAGGAGAGAGTAATGCGTCAGATGATTTCAGGATTGGTCGCGGCAGCAGCCGTGATGGTGGTGGGGACGGCGCCCGCCATGGCCTGCGGCTGGAGCCCCTGTGCGGCGCCGGTTGCGCCGGTGTATTCGGGCTGCAATACGGGCTGCGGCGGCTGGGGCTTTGATCGCCTCGTCGAACCGAGCACGCAATATTACTACGTCAACCAGGGCCCGACCTACACCGGCCCCGGCGCGTTCGCGCCGTATCCGACCTATCGGGAAGACGCTGTCGTGAACTACGGCCCACGGTCTTACGGTTATGGCGCGGCCGTCGCAGCGCCCGGCTACTATCACCACCGGCCGTATTACCGTCCGTATCGCTACGGCTACGGTCCGCGCTACGGCTATCTGCCGCGCGTGCACTATGGCTACGGCCCGCGCTATGGCTATCGTTACGCGCCGTACCATTACCACGGCCAGCGCGTGCTGCGCCGCTATTACTGATCCCTGATCGGTTGAGTTGAATCACGAAACGCCCGTTCGCATCACGCGGACGGGCGTTTTGCTTGTCTTGAATTCAGCGCTTCATGAGCCCGAGCCGGCTCGCGCCGACATAGAGCGAGAGCACGGCGGCGTTGGAGACATTGAGGCTCTTGATCTCGCCGGGCATGTCGAGCCTTGCCACCACGCTGCAGGTCTCGCGCGTCAATTGCCGCAGGCCCTTGCCTTCGGCGCCGAGCACCAGCGCAAGCGGCTCGCGCAAAGCGACCTCGGAGAGATCCTCGCTGCCCTGGCTGTCGAGGCCGACGGTCTGGAAGCCGCGCTCATTGAGCGCGGTCAGCGCGCGGGCGAGGTTTTGCACGGTCACGATCGGCACGAGCTCGAGCGCGCCGGAAGCGGCTTTCGCCAGCACGCCAGTCGCCTCGGGGCTGTGGCGCGCGGTGGTGACGATCGCCTTCACGGCGAAGGCGGCAGCGGAGCGCAGGATCGCACCGACATTGTGAGGGTCGGTGATCTGGTCGAGCACCAGCACCATGCCTTCCTGTTCCAGGGTCTCGATGTCAGGCGAGGGCAGGGGATCGGCCTCCGCCAGCAGGCCTTGGTGCACGGCGTCCGGCGACAGCAGCCGGTCGATCTCCTGAGGGCGGACGATCTCGGGGGCGATGCGGGTCTCGATATTCTCCTCGGCGAGGCGGCGGGCCGCGTTCTCGGTCAGCGTGAGCTTGCGGATCCGCCGTTCCGGGTTTTGGAGCGCCATTGTAACTGTGTGCCAGCCATAGAGGATGACCGGTCCGTCGGAGTGCGAATCACGGTCGCGCCAGGCCGGCCGGGACGCGGATTTTGCCCCTTTGTTGAAGGGCTTAGCCCCGCCGCGCCGGGTTCTCTGGGCAAATTTGCGATCGTTCATGGGCTCGGTTGTGTCACGGGTTCCGAAAGATGGCAATTTGGGTGTCCAAAGAGGCGATTTTAGCTGCTTAGCTCGGTTGACTTTGCCCCGCTGCTTCGCCCATAAACGCGCCCGGCCGCGCCCCGTGTCCCTTCGGGCAGTCGCGGTCTTCACGTCTCCATGGCCGTTTCGGTCCGCCGGCAAGGTCCGGTCCGATTGTGCTGCCGTCGAGCGGGGGAGTGTCCCGAGTGGCAAAGGGAGCTGACTGTAAATCAGCCGCCTCATGGCTTCGCAGGTTCGAGTCCTGCCTCCCCCACCATCCCGGCTTTCTGCCGTTGATATTGTTCTGATCTTCGGCCTGAAATTACCACCTCCCAAGAGGTGGTAACCACCGATGTTCTATGCGCGTTCTTTTTCGAGCATCAGATGGGTGAGCTCGGCTTCCTCCACGGCGTCCTCGGGTGAGGGCCTGGTCCACTTGTCCATGGCGCGCGCGGCAAGCCGCTTGCGGTCGGCCTTTTTAGTGTAAAGCTGCGCCATCTGATGGCCGCTCCAGCCGAACATGGCATTGAGCTCCGCCTCGGTGGCTCCGCTCTCGGCGGCGATGGTCGCCGATGCCTTGCGCAGGCCGTGACCGGAGTAGCCCTTTTCCTTCGATCCCTTTTTGGAGACCGGGATGCCTGCGGCCTCGATGGCCTCGCGGAAGAAATTGCCCAAGGCTTCCTTGGTATAGTTGGTGCCATCGTTCTTCGCGATGATGGCGAGCCCTGATGAAGGGCAGCCGTTGATCGAGGCTACCAGCGCCGGATGCACCGGCACGTAGATCGGCATCCTGCCCTGGCTCTTCTCGGTCATCAGGTGAATGATACCGCGACGGATGTGCTGCTTGCCGAGCCGCGCAGCATCGCCACGGCGCACGCCGACGTAGAGATAGACGTCGAACACCAGCCGCTCCTTGGTGCCGACCGGCCAACGCTCCTCATACTTCTCGATCAGTTCGATCGGCCACGCCAGGTGACCGTCGCCACTGTCCTTCTTGACCTTGATGCCGTCGGTCGGGTTGCGGTCGTGATGTTCGTTTTCGACGGCCCATTTGAACAAGCCGCGCATGGTATCGAAAAAATGGCGCGCTTGGTTCTCGGTGCGCGCCATCATGGCATCCTCGATCTTGGCGCGGGTGACCGCGGCATATGGGATGTCGCCGTTCTCGGTCTCTTCTTTCCGCAAGATCGGACCGCGCTGTTTGTGCGTTCCCGTCGACAGGAGCTCGCACCAATCGCGCGAATGACGATACTGCTTGATCAGCCAACCCAAGCTGCCCTTGCCATCTTTGCCGATGATCGGCACTGGCACGACCGGCGCGCCGCGTACAGCGGCGTGGTACTCCGCCATGAACCGTTCGGACCGATAGAGCGGATCGCGAATGCGAATGCCTCTGCCTTTCTGTCGCTTCGTCAGCTTGACGTAGTAGACGGTCTTGCCATGCCTGGTTCGATGGCGGTGAAGGAAGGGAAGGCGTGGTTTCGGCATATCGCTCTCGTCACAGCTTAAAATCACGAATTTTCGGCGTCTTGGTTTCGGGCTTGTCTTCGATCTCATCGGCGCCAGTAAGGCTCATGCGGATGCGGATCGTGCCGTCACGCAGGATGTCAACAGCCGCAGCACCTTGCTCTTTCGCCGCGCGAGTGGCGCGGGAAATGTCGGCAAGGGTGAAGCGGGCCGTCGTTTTCATGGGATAACCCAGGCTCCGTCTACTTGTTGGGCTCCTGAATCGTTTTGACAATGCTGGCAGGAATATTCGCGCCAGGCTCAGCCCACAATGTTCCCCCAGGTCCGACAATACGCGTGTAGCCCAGCTCTCTAAGGCCTGCCTCAACATTTCGCCTGCTCTGGTCCGTGAGTTGCTTCCACGCGGCGTCTCGGTGGCTTCCGTCGAACAATGGCCTCCATATGGACTCCATGTGCTGGTGAATCACGTCCGAGATGGTGACGCCACGCGCGTCGGCCTCCGCTTTGAGACTAGCAAAAATAATTTTCTCAAAGCGCACCGACACCACCGGACGCTCGGGTTTGTAGCCTCCCTTCGGAGGCCTTCGCCGCTTCGGTTCTTTGTTCTTCGCCATGTGCATTGGCCCCACGGTTATTGATGGATGTATACGCTTATATTAGTTGTTTACAAAATGGTATTTTTGGAAGATGGTGGGCCAGGAAACGGGCCCATGAGCTAGGAGAACGGAATGTTCAATCTGGCACCGGTCAGGCTTGGTGAGAGGGTGCGGCAACGGTTACATTTCTACGCCGATCACCACGCCGAAAAGCCTGGTTCTGCCTCTGCAAAATCATGAGCCGCAAACAAACCATCCTGTGGTTTATCGAGATGCGGGCAACCCGCGATCATGTCGACGAGGGTGTTTTCATCCAGCCACCGCCCGGTCGCGGCTGGCGCGTGAGCGACGCCCGTCGCGAGCGGTTTACGCCATGGCAGCGCCATCAGCCGGTGGTGCCGCCGCATCGGCGGAGACGTTCATGCTGACCGCCGCTGTACCGCCAATCGCGAAGATCGCCGAGCTGCTGGGCGGCGACGTGCAAGGCGCTGAGGTGCTTTGCCCAGGTCCTGGACATAGTGCCGGTGATCGTAGCCTCTCGGTGAAACCCGACCCAGCGGATCGCGAAGGCTTCGTGACCCACAGCTTCGCAGGCGACGACTGGAAAGATTGTCGCGACTACGTCCGCAACAAGCTGGGGCTGCCGGAGCCCGAGAAGGGGTCGCAGCGACAGCAGAAGAAGACCGGCGGCGGCAAGCGGGCGTGGAGCGTCCTCGATGAATACATCTATCGCGACCAAAACGGCGAGCCCTTTCTCAAGGTCCGCAAATGCCGGGATGAGACCGGCAAAAAGGAATTCCCGCAATATCACTGGGACGGTAACGAGTGGGTCAAGGGCAAGCCCGATGGTCCGAAAATTCCGTATCGACTGCCGCAGCTCCTCGCTTCTCCAGTTACAGCCACGATCTACTTCTGCGAGGGCGAGAAAGACGCCGATACCCTCGCGAAGATCGACTTCGTGGCCACGACGGCATCCGAGGGCGCCGCCGCCAAATGGGATCCCGAACTGACGCAGTACTTCGCCGACCGGGACGTCGTAATCCTTCCCGACGCCGATCGACCCGGCCGCGCCCACGCGCAAAAGGTCGCCAAAGCGATCCATGCCGTCGCCGCTTCGGTGCGGATCCTCGATCTGTATCCAGAGCGGCACGACGGATCCGATGTTTCGGATTTCATCGCCGACGCCGCCGCTGGCGGAAGGCTGGCGAAGGAGGCGAAGGAGGCGCCGCTGTGGGGGCCGAGCGGTCCAACGACAAGCGCTGCGGTGGTCGACGGCGCCGAGCTGCTCGAAAAGCCTCGGCTCCTGGTAGAGAATCACAGTCCTGATCGAACCGTCGCCGCACTGCGCGACATGCTTGCAAATGCCGGCGGTCTATATGACCGCGGCGTTCCGGTCCGCCTTGCCTTCGACCAGATACAGCGGGGCACGGTCGCGCAGAGCATGACGCCCGATGTCCTTGTGCTGATGGCACACACGATCTGTCGGCCGTACGCCTTAAAAGTGCGTCGGGACGGCACGGTTGACGAGGTGGATGTTCGTCTGCCGCGGCCGCTGGCGGTCATGTATCTTGATTGGCGTGGCGAGTGGCAACTGCCACCGCTAAATGGCATCGCATCGGCGCCGCAGCTGCAGGACGACGGCACGATCAATAGCACCGAGGGGTATGACTGCACGACGGGGATGTGGTGCGAAAACATGCCCGATCTCACCGGCCTGGTTCCTGCGAGTCCGAGCATGGCTGAGGCGGCTGCTGCGCTTCGGTCGATCCGCGATACGTTCAAGACCTTCTGCTTCGCCGATGCCGCGATTATCGATTGCGTCGCCGGCGGCGTCGCCACCGTCGATACATCCAAGGCTCCGGCAAGAGACGAGTCCTCGTTTCTGGTCGCATTGCTCACGGCAGTTTGCCGGCCGAGCCTGCATCTCGCCCCGGGCCTGTTGTTACGGGCGGCGCCCGTGTCAGGTGCTGGCGCGGGCAAGGGCCTGCTCGCCCGCTGCATGTGCATTATTGCCTTCGGGCGCGAGCCGCACGCTGTGACGGGCGGTGCAAACGCCGACGAGCTGGAGAAGCGGATCGCCGCCGAGCTGATTGAGGGCAGTCCTGCTCTGTTTCTCGACAACCTCAACAACAGAGCTTTCAGATCAGAGCTTCTCGCGAGCGCTATCACGGAACGACCGGCGCGGGTGCGGCTGCTCGGCCGGTCACAGATGGTGCCGTTGAACGCATCCGCGTTTGTTATCTTGACCGGCAACGGACTGACTGTTTCCGAGGACCTGGCCCGCCGGTTTTTGACGGTGAGTTTTGATGCCCGGACCGAGGATCCAGAGTTGCGGCCTTTCGCGACCGACATCCGTGTCGAGGTCAGGCAGCGACGCGCGGAGCTGCTGGCGGCGCTGCTGACAATCTGGCGATGGGGAAGGATTGCGAGGAACATCAAGCCCGGCATGGAGCTCGGAAGCTTTGCGCAGTGGTGTCGCTGGGTGCGTGATCCGCTGCTGGCCTTGGGCTGTCAGGACCCTGTCGAGCGGATTGGTGAGGCCAAGCAGCGCGATGCGCGCCGACAAGAAGTCGCCGACCTGTTCGCGATCTGGTGGGACAAGCACGGTGACAACCCCGTGCCCATCCGCCAACTGCATGAGGACGTGAGGCACGCTCTGGACCCGCAGGGGCGCGGCCGCCAGTACGTCGCGTCCAAAGTCGACAAGCTGACGGGAACTCGCATGGCAGGCTTAGTCCTGACGCGGCAGGCATCCACCGGCACATGGGGCGCGGCGACGTACGCGTTGACGAAGTCCGCTGACCGTCGGGGGCATAGGGACCATGGGGGGCACAGGGAGGAGTCTCCGCCGGAATGCCCCTATGACCCCTATGGTCCCTATGCCGATGGCGACCGCACCGTCGTCGCGGATACATTGCCGAGCGATAGCACTGCCCAGCCCGCGAACGTCGGTGATGATGAGGACGGCGGGCATCGCTCGAGCGGATCTGGACCCGAGACGATGGTGCCGGGCTGGAGGATGCGGCTATGACTGCGGTCGAGGCTCTCACAGTGGCCCGAGCCGCCGGCGTTAAGCTTGCACTCGACGGTGACGATCTCGTCGCGAGCGCAGCCGCGGCGCCGCCCGACGCGGTGATCAATGCGCTTTCCCGGCATAAGGCTGAGATCGTGGATCTGCTGCGGCCTGGCCCAGACAGCTGGTCGATTGCAGACTGGTCGGTCTTTTTCGACGAGCGGGCAGGTGTTGCCGAGTTCGATGGTGGGCTGTCGAGGTCGTCTGCCGAAGCTCGCGCATTCGAATGCTGTGTGGTCGAATGGCTGAACCGCAGTCCGATCCGATCTTCGCCCGGGCGCTGCGTCGCCTGTGGCAGCAGCGAGGATAGCTTAGACAAGGTCTTGCCATACGGCACCGACCCGGCCGGCCATGCCTGGCTGCATTCCCGCTGCTGGGAAGCCTGGCACGCAAATCGGAAGGCTAAGGCGATTGCCTTCCTGTCATCGATCCTGAAAGCCCCGTAGGGGCGACCGACGGAGGTCGTCATGCCGACTGCAAATCCACATGTTCTGATAGAAATGACAGACGAGGCGAACTGCCGCTTTTTCGGGGCTTGGCTTATCCAGGTGGCAGAAGCTGAGGCCCTCTGGTCAGCCGCACTGGCGGACCCTGAATTTGCAGACCGCGTCTGGGATCTTCATGCGATCGTTGTGCCTGATCTCGCAATCAGGGCGCGCGAAATCTTCGGGGAACTAGCGCACGGGGGGAACATCGCAACGCTTGGTCTTTTGCCGGACGACGATTTTGGCGAGCGCAGCACCGAATTTGCAATGCTGGTGCAACTCGGATTTTTCGTCTACGTCGATGGAAGCTACCGGATGGCCGTACCAGAATCGACCACGCTCGCGAAGGTGAAGCAGGCGGCCTTAGACGTGCTAGCCACCAAGGCGGCGGATGCGAGCGGCATCGAGTTTGTCCAGCCCGAGCGCCTACTGCACACGCTCCCGAAAGTTGAAGCGGAGGCTGAGCGGTCCGTAATGATGGCCATGCGCCGTTTCAGAATTATAACCCGGTCGGTCACCACGGCTGAGATCAATGGAAAGGCTTGAGCACGAACAATCCGATCGGACGAGGACTGGCTGATCTTTACGATCGACCTCATGGAGGAGGCCGAGGCCATGCTGAGAAAAATGCTGACCGAAGTGATGTTTCTCAACCCGAATGATGTGAATCGCGGGATCGCCGAACTCATCCAACACGATTTCGAAGTGGAGTATCTTGACGACTGGATAGACGATTCTGGCCCAGCTGTTTGGGTCAAGGCCCGGACCCTCAGCGAGCTGGACAGTGCCAGCTTCCTTCATTGGATGCAGAGCATTGTAGCGCCCCTTGGCGGGGACGTGTCGGAAGCTGGACCAGCCACTCAGAGCGTTCCCAGCTGGGTCCTCGCAGCGTCGCGGCGCCAACGGGCATAGTCTCCGCAGCGAGGCACCTACATTGGCGAACAGGGCAGCCAATACACATGATCCGATCGCGACCTGAGGCGCACCTATCGGTAGATTCTAATACTAAACGAAATCATTGATTGTGAGGCGCCGGCAAATCGGGGTCCGGAGCCTCGGTTTATCAACCAGTTTCGTGGTTCCCGCCAAAGATCTTCGAACTCTAACGGCTATCTTCGCCCATTGTTGGCAGACGCGTCGATCGATGTGGAGGTAGCAATGAACAAGCGGATGAACAAGCGGTCGCTGACTAAGTTGGAGAACCCGCTGGATCACGTCTTCCCGGACGAAAACATCAAACGTGCTATGGAGCGTTCACATGCCGCTATTCTTGTCGCTGAGGCCGCACTTCTGAAGTTCGAGGCCAGCCTGGAGCAAGCCTTTGATGCCGCACAAGAGGTTATGACCGCTCACCGCATCGCTGAAACCGCCATGGATGAGGCGGAGCATCGCGCGAATCTAAGACGAAAATAGAAGACACGGCTTGGACCTGGCAGCCGGCCGGCATGGGGGGCTATGGCACGCGTCCACTTTACGCCACGTTAGGAGGACCATTCGCCGTCTAGATCAACTGGCCAACCGCAAAGCTATATCGGGGAGATCGCAAGCAGGGCGGGCACTTCTCCCGCTCTGCCGCCAGTGACCTATCGCTCGCGCTTGTTTGCAAACTGCTCGACATCCTCCAGCGTCGCCGAGAAGCGATCACCGAGGATGTGGGTATTCGTCGCCGCGTGCAGCACTGCAAAGCCAACTTGCTGATGGTTACGCAGTGCCGAACGCGACGGCGTTTTCCGTAGATGGTAGCCAGCGTTCGCGAGCTGCCTGCGTAGCCGTCGCTCGCGGTTCAACTCAGATATATTGGCCATGAGGACCTCCTGTGAAAGAAGAAAGTCCGAGCCATGCCTTGCCTTGCAGTGAGGCAAATATGGTAGCTGCACGTTGCAGACGAGGCAAGGTATGAGGCCCGCGACTAATCGGCTTCGGCGTTGAGGATAATTCCTGATGGGAACGTCACAAATGGGAAGCGTTCGTCATCTGGATCATTGTTGTGTTAGGTTATTATCATCCCCGATGAACCGGTGAGAAGTAATTGACCCAGAAACCAAAAGCTGAGGTGCTATCACCCCGGAACAAGATGCCCTTGGATACGCTTGCCGGGGTGAGGGGAGAGATGGCGCGGCTCTACCGGCTCGGTTTGAACGGGAGGATCCCCTCCGACGAAATGACCCGGTTTATCTACGCGTTGAAAGAGATCCGCGCCTGCCTCGAGGTGGAAACACTGATCGACATTCAGCAGCGGCTGGCCGTGCTGGCCCGGGATATGGGAGATCACAATGGTCACCGTGTCTACCATCAACCGACTCTTCCGCGCGGTTGAGCAGATTGAGGGTTGGAGCCATCGGCGCCCGTTCAAGGTCGTGAAGGTTCGTCGAGGCATTCACGAGGACCCCGAAGTGGCGCGGGATCGCCACTACGCGCTCCACCCTGAAGATCGGGACGCGGATGTCGCGATCTTTGAGTTTGTCTTTGATGGCGAAACGGCTGACGAGGGCCAGGATCATGGCCCCGCGGCGGCGCAAGAAAATTCCTAGAGGCCGCGAGCCAAGACGTTTCTGACGCTGGTCGCGTGCCAGGCGCCACCACGGGGCCCAAGTATCCCTTGAGCGTTCAGCCGCTCGGCGATCTGGCGCAGCGAACTCGCCCCGGTCTGCTGCATTTGCCGAATGAGGGGAAACACCGCGACGGCGTGGTTGTCGGCGGCTTGTCGAATCTGCTGGATCGCTCGCTCTCGGGCGCCTTGGAGATCTGGATTACCAAGCTTGACGCCGCGCACCTTTGCCGCCGCGAGTGCGGCGCGCGTTCGCGTTCCAATCAGCGTGCGTTCCTTTTCGGCGAGCGCAGCAAATAGGTGCAGCACAAACGGATCGACATCGGCCCCCAGTTCGGCGACCAGGAACGGCACCCGATGCACCATCAGCCCGCTGATGAAGTGCACGTCGCGGCTGAGGCGATCTAGCTTGGCGACGCCGAGGTGGCACTTGAGCTTCTTGGCGTGCGCCAGCGCGGCTCTGAGCTGCGGGCGGCGGTCGAGGGCATCGTGGCCCTTGCCAGAGTCAACTTCGACAAATTCATGCACGATGGTGAAGCGCTCGGTCTCGGCAAAGTGGACTAACGCTGCACGTTGCGCGTCGAGACCGAGACCTGAACGACCTTGCTTTGAAGTGGAAACCCGCAGGTAGGTCACAAGGGGCCGCTCGGGAGTCACGGGATACCTCTATGAAAACCGCTGTATTTGACTATACCACCGTTTAGAATCTGTACGATCCGCGTTTTCGGAATCGCAGCGATTCATTTCTGCCGTGTGAGTGCGATGGTGAGGTATCTCCGGCGCTCGCGCTTCCCTGAGCAGATATACTGGAAGCGCTCGAAGACCCACTGAGCCGCTGGAGCGCGCGTTGCGGGACATCAGCGCAGACGTATCGATGGATGTCCAGACCGTCACACGCTGCGCCTAATGGCTCTTGCTGCCCTCGCGGTGGACGCTATCGCTGAAGGGGGGAGGACCCGGGGCGGTCAGCCGGGATTGAAGCGAGCAGGGTACCGGTACCGGTTACTGACACATGTTTTCACGCCAGTGAAGCGTGTAGGCCATAGCGCCCCAATCGCGAGGCCTTATCTCGATGGCAACAAGTTGCAGACTGATTGAACAGTCCTGCTGGAGGCCTAAGGAGGCGCTGACACAGAACGCCGTGAACTTCCGCTTCGGGCCGCATAGCGGACGATACCCTGACTTGCCGCTGGCTGAACCAGTTGCGAATGACCCAACCCGGTAATCGACCTGATGATCGTCTGAGGCCGATTGTGGGCCATTTCTCCCTCGCCGCTCGTTCGTATCCTGTTATGATCCAGCCTTCCGCAAGGCGTGGCCCAAAGGCTTTGGGGACTGCTTGATGAGACGGCGCGATTTCATCACGCTTCTCTGCGGCGTTGCTGCAGCTTGGCCGCTCGCCACGCACGAGCAGCAGCCGACGAAGCTGCCGACCATCGGAATTCTGGGCTCGGGAACGCCTGAGGTCCAGGGTCAATGGTGGGCCGCCTTTGTTGAGCGGCTGCGCGTACTGGGTTGGATCGAGGGTCGAAACGTCGCGATCGCGTACCGCTGGGCAGAAGGCCGCAGCGAGCGCTACACCGAGATTGCTGCTGAGTTTGTCCGGCTCGACGTCGAGATCATTGTCACCGAGGGCACGACCGCCATCGCCGCCGCCAAGCGGGCGACGTCCGACATCCCGATCGTGTTCGCGGCGGCAGGGGACCCGCTAGGCACGGGTCTGGTTGCTAGTCTGGCGCGACCTGGCGGCAATGTCACGGGCCTGTCGATTCAGCAGACCGATGTTGCCGCTAAGCGACTCGAACTCTTGCGAGAGGTTGTCCCCGGCCTCCGACGGCTTGCGATCTTGGCCAACATCGGGAATGCCGGCGCTCTTCTGGATATGGACGAGGTCGAGGCAACGACCCGCACGCTAGGCCTTGAGGCCACCAAGCTCCAAATCCGGCGTGCAGAGGATATTGTGCCCGGCTTTGACGGGATCAAGGGCCGCACGGACGCACTTTATGTCGTCCTTGATCCGCTGATAAACACTAACCGGACTCGCATCAACAGCCTAGCGCTGGGCGCGCGACTGCCAACGATACACAGTCACGAAGGGCTAGTCGAAGCGGGCGGTCTAATGTCCTATGGACCAAACTTCGTGGAACTGCACCGACGCGCCGCCGAACTTGTCGACAAGATTCTGCGCGGGGCGAAGCCGGGTGACATCCCGGTCGAGCAACCGACAAAATTCGAACTGGCTATCAACTTGAAGACCGCGAAGGCGCTCGGCCTCAGCGTGCCTCCGACGCTGCTGGCCCGCGCCGATGAGGTGATCGAATAGCCCGCCGCGACATCTCTTGTTGGCCCATCGCGTCATTTCGCGGCGATGCGCCATCGGCGCATAGTGGACATTGACTAGGACGCACCGCCTACTCTGCAACTGCAGCAACGGATTTTTTCGCAGTAGCGGCTATTGCACCGCGCATTAGAGGAGTCGACCAGTCGTAGCGGCGGTGCTTAAAAGGCAGATTGCGCTCGCGGGCGATCCGGTAGCCCTGCCGATTGTGCCGCGCCGACATTAGGCGGCGCCGGGTTCTCAGGAGTCACGGGTCCGCTTTGGGCCATTGTGATCCTCCATTGACGCGCCACCGCAAAAATTGCCGCTAGCGAGGGGCCAATGGCCGACTACGATCCTGACGCTCCGAAGACCGCCGAAGAGATCGCACTGGAAGACACGATCGCCGATCTGGCCTATCGCTTGAAGCACGCGCGCGAGGGCAGCGCCGAATACAAGTTTATCGAGCGTCAGCTCACCGGCGTCTTTCATAGCAGCGAGCTTGGCGGTCTCATCATCGAAGAGTACGAGATGCGCGCGGAGCTGGCGGTGCCTCGCCGCCGCTAACGGCTGCCGGGCCGGTCGGCCAGACTACCCATCACGCCCGGCGCAACAGTAAGCACACGCTCCGCCTAGCGTCGCGGGAGGGGGAGGACCCGGGGGCATTAGTCGGGATTGGAGCGACCAAGGTACCGGTACCGGTTATTGTGGCGCGTCTTCGACATCATTTTCCGCGAGGCACTTGAGTACTGGGGCGTGTACTCAGTAAGCGGCTTGGCCGACTGATGTCCGCTCAACCCCCAACAGCGGCGGAAGAGCGGACATTGCCCGAGGTCGCAGAAGGGCCAAGAAGCGACGTCAGCACTCTGTCGTTGTCCAACTATCTCCGACGTTTCAGATCCTCGAAGTATGTCACCTTCATGAGCATCCCATCCATTGGGTTTCGAAGGCAGAAAGCGGCGAGGACGGTCCAAGATCTTACGGTGAATTTCTCGTCGAGTGCAATCACAGAGGCCCTTTGGATCGTAGTAACCGCCAGCAGCGAATGTCCGCGATGGGTGTCAAAAGAAGCGGTCGCAGCACGCGCGGCACGGCGTCCGGTTTACCGCCGAGAGCCAAAACGTTGGTTGCTATTCCCGGACCCGGCTCATTCGATGATGGTGTCGGCGAATTGCTGAACTTGCGAAGGCACATCAAGCCCAAGCGCTTTCGCGGTCTTGAGATTGACCACAATCTCGAACTTCGTCGGATACTGCACAGGTAGTTCGGCGGGCTTGGCGCCCCTTAGGATCTTATCGACATAGACGGCGCCTTGCCGGAATTGTTCGCGCTCATCAAACCCGTAAGAAATCAGGCCACCCTCCCTGGCAAAAAAAGCAAACGGATAAATTGAGGGCAACCGGTACCTCGCTGCTAACGCCACAATGAGCGCGCTGTTCGCGAAGCTAACGACATTGGGTGCGACGATCAAACCGCTGCGGGCGCCGCCTACAAATGTCGCGAAAGCACTTTCAATTTCGGCGCGGTCATGCACCCTGAGATCAACCAGCATCAAGTTGAGCAAAGGCGCTGCCTCTTGAGCCGATTTGAGATACCCGAGGTTTGGCGGCTCCGGGTGCAGAAGCAGCCCGACACGCTCGACCTGCGGCGCCACCTCGTGCAGTTTTTCCAGCCATTTGCTTCCCATGGAAGGCTGGAAATTGGCAAAGCCGGTGATGTTGCCGCCCGGTCTCGCCAGATCCTTGACAAAGCCACTGCCGACGGGATCGGAGACTGATACGAACACAAGCGGGATCGTGCGGACCTGCGTCTGAAGTATGGTAGTGACCAGGTTGGAATTGGACACCATCAAGTCGGGCCCATGCCGGAGCAACTCGGCAGCCATTTCCCGAGCGCGCGCCGGATCACCCCTTGCATACCGAACTTCAATGGTGACATTGCTGCCCTCGATCCAACCAAGTTTCGGCAAGTGTTCTCGGAAAGCCCCAATCTGTATTTGCCCATTGGGGTCGTCCTCCGCGTAGGCCATCACGACGCCGATCCGGCGCATGTGTTCGGGCGACTGGGCGAAGGTGGCCCGCGGCCATGCCGCTGCCACACTTCCGAGCAGGGCGATGAAGTCTCGCCGTTTCACTTGATGCATTCGGTCTCCCCGGGCGGCCAGGTAGAATGACAATCAGGCGGGAAGTCGTGGCAATTTACAGCATAATAGGATCGATGGGGAGGTGGGAGATTGTCCGTTCAGGGTCAAAACCGGTAATACTCTGGCCGAGCAGAATATTTCCGCTTAACCCTCAAGATCGGACATCTGCGAGTTAATGAGTACACGCCCCAAGCAGATTTCCCATTTCGATCAGCATTTGGATATTGCGACCAAGAGCCCAGCAGGTCCGCCATCGGAAGCTCGCGATGCTTGATGGGGAAGGGGTGAGTCAATTTGACTCACAGAAGCTCCTTGCGGAATTGCGGCATCAACGAGTCTGATACTCTGCCTATTCCAGCAAGGAGATCTCGCGTGACCGATCTCACTTACAATCTGAACGGCGGCTTCAGGCCGACAACGAAGAGGTTCGCTGACCTCAGTGGACCGGACTTTTTCCCGACGCCGGCTTGGGCAACGTTCGCATTGATCGATAATGAAGAGTTCAACGGCGATATCTGGGAGTGCGCGTGCGGCGATGGCAGCATGTCCCGCGTGCTGGAGCAGGCTGGTCAACCTGTTCGCAGTTCGGACTTGTACGATCGTGGATACGGAGAAGTCGGCGTTGACTTTCTCCGTGCAGAGCAGACGACCGACAACATCATCACCAATCCGCCCTATAATTGCGCCGAGGGTTTTGTCGCGAGCGGCGTCAAGCTGGCGAAGCGAAAGCTCGCTCTTCTCCTGCGGTTGGCCTTCTTAGAGGGCGCGAACAGAGCGAATAAGATTTTTTCCAAGATGCCACCCGCCCGCGTCTGGGTCTTCAGTGAGCGCATTACCTTTTACCCAAGCGGTGTCGAGCCGAAAGGCAGTGGGACAACTGCCTATGGCTGGTTTGTTTGGGACAAGGATGCGAAGGGGCCAACTGAACTGAGGTGGTTCAAGCCCGGCTACAAAGCAAAGTATGCCCAACTACGCCACGTTACGGCTCTGACAGTGGACAGCTGTCGTTGAAGGGGTGGTGGGTGCCCCCGGGGCGCTGAGCCGGGATTGAAAGTGACCAGGTACCGGTACCGATTACTGACACTTTTCGTGCGCAGACATCTCTCCAGGTTCTGTGCGGGACCCTTCTGCGATCCCGTCTATTTAGGCCCCGACAGCGTCACGAGAGCAGATATTCCGGGACGCCGCTCTGGGCGAGATGCATTGGTACTTGAACGTGCTAAGCTTGGGCCCATGCCGTCGCCCGCCGAAGCAGTAAGAAACTATATCTTGGCCAAGGACGGCAACCGCCCGTTCTTGATGAGACAGACGTTCTCTGAAGACGCTGCACTAGAGATGGTGGTCAAGACCGACGCCATTTCATTTCCCAGCACGGCGACCGGCTTGAGCACCGTGGAGGACGTTTTGGTTCGTCGCTTCGGTGTCGAATACGAGAACATCTATACGTTCTGCCTATTCCAACCCTCCGAGCCCGGCCGAGCCCGCTTTCAGTGCCATTGGTTGGTTGGGATGTCCGCAAGAGCCACCGGACAGCCGCTGCGAGTTGGATGTGGACGTTACGACTGGCATTTCAATCAGGACGGAAAAGTGGTGAGGCTCGTCATCACCATAGAAGTCATGAAAATCCTGTCAGGCACGCAACTCGATGGCGAGATGCGCTGGCTATCTTCGCTTCCTTACCCGTGGTGCAGTCCGGCTCAGGCTCTCATGTCATTTCCGGCGCAGCGGGACCTGTTGGAGGTCGAAGCCTATTTGAAGCAGGCGCAGTGATCTTCGATCGAGCCACGATTGGCTGGGAAAGAATGACATGCCAACGCAAGTGTTTACTCGGTTGGTGGTTGGACCGGCGGTCGGTCAAGAGGGCACAAGCGGGCCTCGGCAGACTGCTCGACCTTGGTCGGCTCGTCTCATGCAACTAGACATTGCGGCGGTCTCGGCAAAGGGTCAGCTACGGGCCAGAACCGGCTGTGATCAATCGCGGAAAAACTGCGCACCTATTCAATAATCTCGTCGGCAGCGTTCAGCAGGCCCAGCGGTACGTCGAGGCCCAGCGCATTTGCCGTCCTCAAGTTGATGATCAACGGTACTTTGATTGGCATTTGGATCGGAAGGTCCCCTGGCTTCTCGCCCTTGAGGATGCGGTCGATGTACCCTGCTGCCCGCGGATACTGTTCGTCGAAATCTGGCCCATAAGAGATCAGGCCGCCTGAGTCCGCGAAAGAGCGAACGAAATAGATCGCGGGGATGCGGTAGCGGGCGGCCGCCGCAATAATCACGTCACGATTTATCGTGTTGAATAGGTCCGGCATTGCGATAATGCCGGCACCTGGATTACCCGCTAGTGCGGCGATAACGCCTTCGATCTCATCCTGGGCGTGAACCGGAGCAGCACTGGCCTGGAGGGTAAACGATGACGCGGCGGCTTGAATTGAAGCCATATAGAATTTGATCGGGACGCTTGTCGTCGGGTTGAAAAGCAGCGCCACTCGCGTCACGCCCGGCGCGATACGCTTGAGCAGTTCTAGCCATTTCCCACCCATCGAGGGCTCGTAAAGCGCGAACCCGGTAACGTTGCCGCCCGGACGTCCGACGTTCGTGACGAAACCACTGGCAATCGGATCGGCTACGGTCACGATCACGATTGGAATTGTCTGCGTCTCGCGGACAAGAGCGTTGGTCACGGGCGTGGTCACACTGAGGATTGCGTCGGGTCGCAGATCGACAAGCTCCTTTGCGACTGCCTTCATCCTATCCAGATCATCGCTGGCCCAGCGAAGTTCGATTTGAAAATTGCTGCCTTCTGTCCACCCCAGCATCGCGAGCGCGCCCCGGAAAGCCGCGAACCAAGACTTCACATCCGGATCGGTCTCCGCAAAGCCGATCAGCACGCTGACACGCCGCATGCGTTGAGCTTGCTGCGCACGCGCAGCGAGCGGCCACGCAGTCGCCGCGTTGCCCACCAGCGTCATGAAGTCGCGTCGCCTCATGCGGCTCCTCTCTCCATGCGGCTCCTCTCTCCAAGCGAGGCCGACACGCTACCACATCGTTAAGTGAGAGCCACGTTGTGCATCACAATAAAACTGGCGGGCGATGACGGCTCCTCTTCGACTGAGCCAGCCGGTCCCGCCTGCTATTTGATGTCGGCTCTTACCTGAAAGCGACCTGATTGTTACGCGCACGCGAAATGACGCGAAGGGCCATAACCGGAAATAGCTGAAACTCAGCCGCCGCGTATGTTCGACCGAGCGTCGGGCCGTCGCCTGGGTCACGAACTTGGTACTCTCGGTCGATAACGCGACCGCACCAGCCTCAGTAGATCTCGGCTTTCAAGCGAGCAGGATAAGCCTTATCAAATTCGGCGGCGTCGATGTCGCCCTTCGACAGCTTCTCCAAAATGGCGCCCATCGACGGTAGTTCCGAGCGTGGGATCTGGGCGTCCGCACTCCATAGCCGCGAGCGCACGAGTGCCTTCGGGCACTGGTAATAGACGCTGTCGGTAGTGACCGACAGGACCGTACGCGGCAGCTTGCCTTGCATTTCGAACTCGGCACACAACGCGGGATCGTCGTGGATTTCGGCGCGGCCATTGATCCGAAGCGTGTTCCCGATACCTGGGATCATGAACAACAAGGATATGCGGGGATCGCGCACGATGTTGCGCAGCGAGTCGAGCCGATTGTTGCCGCGCCGATCGGGGATCAGCACCGTTTTCCTGTCGCGCACCCTGACGAAACCCGCTGGATCGCCACGCGGCGAACAGTCGAGGCCCTCCGGCCCGACTGTCGCGATGACCACGAACGGTGCCTTGTCGATAAACACTCGGTAGTCGTCCGAGATGTAGTCGATCTCCTTCACACCAGATGCCAGCCTTTGCTTATCGTAGAGTTTTTCCAATTCCTCGATCGATGTGATCCGTGTCACGGCGTCCTCCTCGGTTCGGGCTGGTTTCAGACGACATCGTATCCGGTCCAGAACCGGCATCTTATCGGGCGAGGGCAGCGCTCTGGAAGGCCCGGATTGGTCTGGGGTCGCAGAAACCGACTAACTCGTTGATGTCTCAGATGGGTCACAAGCGGCGGTCGAGGCAAGCACACCCCGGCGTCCGGTTTACCGCCGACAGCCGACATCACACCGACTTAAGCGCAGTTCGGCTTGGGGCCGATTCTGTTGAAAAAGGCCTTTGTCGCGAGCATGCCCATTTTCTGAAGACTTCTGATGCGTTTGACGCAGCGGGACGTGGGAGATCGCGTCAACATAGTCAGGATCGCTCGGTGATCTTCCTAGCTTTACTACGAAGGCGTTTCTTGCCGGAGCTCGCTCTAAGTTAATTTCAGCGATGTTTTTGCCGTGGCGTTACTTTCGCCTTTTTCAACGGAATCGGCCATGAAGAGACTCATGCACAGCAGCAATTACGTCTTGGTTGATCCATTGCGGCGGCGTGCACGTCGGCCGCTTGAAAACGGCGTCAAATCCTCCCCAAGAGTCACACCTCGGCCATTTTCGTAAGCACACGCTGCACGAGCGCAGGATCGCGATAGACGCTGCGTGGCTTCAACAGATGTTGGACCTCGACGGTTAGCTTATGGACGGCCGGATCTTCGGCGGCGAGTCGGGTCAGGGCGATACCGAAGTTGCGCGTCATCTCAAAATCCGCCGGACGTTGCCCGCGCGTATCGGGAAACGCGAAGTCGAGTAGGGCCACCGACCACGGCGTCTCGATCAACGTCGGCACTTCGGCGAAGAAAGCAGGTGCCAGCCCGGCGATTGGATCGCTGTTTCCTGCTAGTCTCTCGAGAAGTCCTTGGAGCAGGCGCGCCTCCAGGGCGGCCACGCTCATGCCTTGCCCGTAGACGGGATTGAACCGACAAATTGCATCGCCGATCGGCAACAGCCCGCGGGGAAAACCATCGAGCCGCTCGAAATGGCGCCGCATGCTCTCCTGGAAGCCGTAGCGCGCGACCCCGTCCAGGCGCCTTGCGTGCTTGATCGCATTGTAGATCGTCGGCGTCCGAAGCGATTGAGCATACGTCAGGAAGCCCTCCGCATCGCCGGGCGGGACCTCACCGAGGCGGCCGCCAAGCGTTGCCATCCACCGGTTGCCCTCGAGCGGAAACAAGATGCCGCCCCGGCGATTGTGCGGCGCCTGGGCGAAGGTGATGACGCCTTTCCACTCGGTCGGGGCGTCGTCGGGGACGGCAAAGACGCATGTGGAATAGGAGAGATCGATGCCGATTGTGGTCTCCTCGGGCAGCGGCCGACCGATCGATTGCAGCAGGGCGAGAGTGGGCGTGCCGCGTCCAGAGGCGTCGACGACAAGATCCGCAGCGATCGTCTCGCTCGCGCCCTTGCCACTCTCGCAGCGCACGCCGGTGACCGCCTCTCCATTTGGCGACGCCAACACTTCCGTGACCCGGCAGCGCTGGCGCAGCATGATGTTGGCGAGACCTTCCACCCGACGCCGCACGACGCGCTCGATGGTGGGCCGTGACGCCGCGTAACCGCACCAGCCGAGATCGCGTTGTGGGAAGGGATTGTAGCCCGGGGGCTCGAGGCGAGGATCGAGACCGGCCTGGAGCCGCACGGCTCCCGCCCGTGCGAGATCCTGCTCGAACCCCGGGAACAGCTCGCTGAGGGCGCGCTGGCCGCTGAGCAGCAGCCCATGCACATGCCGCGCCTGCGGCGTCCCGGCGCGATGCGCGGGCTCCGAGGGCAGAGTGTCGCGCTCCAGAACAACGACCTGCTCGAAGTGGTCGGCCAGCGCCCCTGCGGCCGCGAGCCCGCCCATTCCCGCGCCGATCACGACGGCCTGCTTGCCGATCAGAGTTGATGCCACCGCCACCTCCCATTCCCACGTATGTCTTGATCGACACGAATCGGTTCAAGCGCGGCCGAGCGGACGGGCCCGTTGATGATAGCTCGGATTGCGGTCAAGGCCCCAGATCTCGTGGCACTCGCGGCTCCAGGTCACCTGGTGCAGCTCCCGGCGCAACGCACGCCACGTGGCGAATCGCCGAAGCGAGCCCGGAACAATCGATTGAAATGCGAAACATCCGAGAAGCCGGCTTCTAACGCGATGTCGGAAATTCGCTGTGTGCTTGCGTGAGACTCAGTTAGCAGCTCGAGCGCCCGTTGAAGACGTAACTCATTCACGTGCCCGGTGAACGATAGTCCTGATGACGCGATCAGTCGCTGCAGATAGCGAGGTGAGATGCCTTGGCGGCGCGCTACCATCTCGACGCTAAGCTCTGGCTGCTGAAAGTGTGCCGCGATGTAATCGAGGGCGGCGCTGTAGCGCACACCCCCGACCGCGCTCACACTGCTCTCGCCTAAGGGAGTGCGCTCGCCGATCGCGAGCGCCACGAGATCATGGATGTGAGCCAGGACCGCATCACGCAGCCTGGGGGCGGCCAGAGCCCCATCCTTGAATGCCGACTTTAGATAAGCCATGAGGAGTCGGAGCGCTTCATTTCGGTGAGAAATCGGCCGCATGGCGAGACTTTCGACATTCGTCACGCGCCGTGCAAACGCGTCGCGGGGCACGGCCAGACCGAATAGCAATCCGTCGACATAGGTGACAGTGACGGGCTCGGAATGCAGAATTGCGACTGCATCGCCGGCGCGAAGCTCAATTTCCTGGCAGCGCTGCGACAGCAGACTTCTGCCGGGAGAGCAGACAATGACTCCAATCGAGTCGTCACCATCAGCGATGCTTGCTCGCAGGCGCTTGAATTGCATGGAGGAGCCTTTCAGTGCGAGCCTGCGCAAACCCGGGACGGCTTGCAGCGTTGCGTCAGCCTGAAACGGAACGTCCGACAAGGGCTCTATATCGACGTGGACTATGTCTCGCCCAAAGTTCTCCCGCCATAGGGGGACTCTCATCCGCTCCGGAAGCTCGCGCGTCGAGAATCGATGCGACACGAATTCGGCTGCGTCCGTAGACATGGGGACCTCCAGCCCTGATAAGACGTCGGGATTAGATGCTGCGGCAAATTACGGTCGGTATCTGTGATTTGCAGTTCGTGCACTGGCATATCTTAAGCCGTGCGCATGAGTCCAAGAAGTTGCACCATTGACGTGCTAGTCTCATTCACCTGTGATCAATGCTGATGTGAACTGGTTCACGTGGCGGCCAGAAAATTACGCCTATAGTGATTGTGAAAGCGTGGTGCCAAAAATCGCCATTAGAGGTGACGGTCGTGATGGCTCTATTTCTAATTGCTGCCATCGGATCCAATTTAGACGTCTCTGGTAGGTGCCAGTGCAAATCCAGTTTCTAGCGTCATTCGCGATTGGTCGAAATCAACGACCCGCGGCGCAGACTGTTCTGTAGAACCGGCAGTTCTCTGATACCGATTTCGTGTCGTGCCTTGGCCGCCACACCATCATCAGAGTTCGTCGGACACAAACTTACCTCCGGCACTATATGTTTGCAGCCGTTGAAATGGTTGAAGTTTGCCGCGTAGGACGTCAACGGTGATGATCAAGCGAGGGTTCGATCATGTCCACCCTGGTCGACATGCTTTACCGTGAATACTGCCGTGCCCGCCTCGCCGAAATGCGAAAGCAGCTCCTGGTCCCGGTTGTTGGCGACGAAATCCCAGAAGCGGATCGGGATGCCGGCAATCCTGCCGGCCCTGGCGATCGGGGTAGCGATGGCATCGCGACGAAAGAAGCCCCAACCATCCGGTAGCCAGTGCCCGACCGAAAGCGTGCTCGCACGCCGAAACAGAGCAGCCAGATGCATGATCGAATTCACAGGTTTCTCGCACGTGCCAGACCACGTTACCACTTTCTCCCGAAGTCTGGTTTGGTGGTTTCAACGATGCTTCAGGGTAACCGCGTCAGGCGGCATAGAACAGCATGCCACCTTGCGTGAAGACATCCGATCTAACCAGTAACATCTGACGCATTTTACAAGTGGCGGGGAGGCATTCGCCGTCATCTCAGCGCGCCCATCGCGCGCCAAACTCGAAGGAGTGAGGTCATGGCAACCATAGAATATAATCATACCGCGTCATCAGTTCGGGCGACACGAGAGTACGACGGATGGATCACTGCTGGTTATGCCATCCTAGGGTTAATCGCGCTTGCTGCGCTCTATTTTGCGTCGGGCGGCCCTGGAAACGGCGAGGCTGCGCTCGCCATTATGTTGGCTATGCCCTAATTTGAGGGCGAGTGATGCGAGGGCTTCTCATCCTCTTTATAGCGTTTTCGCTTATGTTGGCCACACGAGGCCAGCATCAAACAGATTTCGTGCCGCGCCCGACCGCATCCATGCCACCGGTTAACGTGCCCTAGGTTTACCCCGGCAGCTGACAGGCGGACGACACGTTGGATATTGTCGCTAAGGGCCGATGGACGCGGGGCAGCTTGGTATCCTTATTGATTCAGTCGAGCTGTTCTCGGAGGGATAATTCGATGAGCAATTTGTACCCTGAAAACTTGTACTTTGAAGACGCGGAAGTCGGTACCCGCCTCCGGGCTAGCCCTTATCTGGTAACCAAGAGCGAAATCATTCAATTCGCTAAACAATATGATCCGATACCCCGCCACATCGACGAGGAGGCTGCGGCGCGTTCAGTGTTTGGGGGGCTAACCGCAACCAGCGCCCATACCTTTTCCATCTTCATCTTGTTGACGACCCGGCTTCAGCCGCGGCTTCATGTCCTTGCCGGATTGGGCTGGGATGAGCTGATGCTGCCGAATGCTGTACGCCCGGACGATGCGCTCGATCTGGAAATCACGGTTCTGGAAAAACGCGAGTCGAAGTCCAAATCCGATCGGGGGATTGTCCGAAACCAAGTCCTATTGCGAAATCAAAAACGCGAGACGGTGTTGCAGTGTATCAGCAATATTCTCGTCGCGCGGCGACTGGTCGCGAACGCGCCGACCGACTGACTTGGTTGCTTATTTACGGGTGTCAGGCGACCGGTGATGGATCAAAGTCGGCTCTGGTTAAGCAGGCGAAGAACTCAACGTGAGCAAATCTAGTCCGCTATGCCTCCGTGTTCGGACCTTGCGCACGGCCCCGCCGCTGATGGGCCAAGAACAGGCTCATACACCGCAGCATGGGAAGCGTCGCCACGTGCCTTTGCAGTCTCGAAAATGATAGAGTCATTCTGAATAGCGACGGTTGTTCGAACGTGAGGTCTTTGGCTTCAGTCTCCCAAAGAATATGATCGGTCAGGTCTGCGAGCCAGACTTGGTCAAGTTTCTCTAAAGCGGGCTCAGGGGGCGACACGATATCAGGCGGGCCAAAAGTCCAAAGGAAGGGAGGACAAGCGATGAGGACAAAATACACGCGACGAGCAATTCTGCGGAACGCTGCGTCCGGCGGCGTTACCTTGGCGTTGGGCTCCTCCGCTTCTCTCGCTCAGACCGAGCCGCAGAGGCCAAACATCGTTTTCATCGTCGCCGACGACATGGGTTACGCGGATATTTCATGCAACGGTCGACGCGACTTCATGACGCCGAACATCGATCGCATTGCCATGCAGGGTGCGCGTTTTTCCCAAGCGTACGCCAACTCGCCGGTCTGCACGGCATCGCGCGTTGCTATCATAACAGGCCGGTACCAAGCCAGATTGCCGGTTGGAATGGAAGAGCCGATTACGCGAGTCACAAAACCGGGCATTGGCTTGCCGCCAGAGCATCCGACTTTGCCGTCGCTTCTGAAGAAGGTCGGTTACGGCACGACGCTGGTCGGCAAGTGGCACCTCGGCAACCTGCCTGAATTTAGTCCTTTGAGGAGCGGCTATGACCATTTTTACGGCTATAGAAGCGGCGCGGTTGACTATTTCCTCCACGTCGACACGGAGGGCAAGCCGGATTTTTGGGACGAAGACCAACCAGTATCTCAAACCGGCTATATGACCACCCTTCTTGGCGATCGGGCGGTGAAGATCATTGAAGATTATGCACGCGCGGATCAGCGGTTTCTCCTTAGTCTTCATTTCAGCGCGCCCCATTGGCCTTGGGAAGGTCCGGAGGACCAAGCCGAGGCCGAGCGTCTTGGGGGACGCAATCTGTTCCACCTTGACGGCGGTTCGAGCGAGACGTATCGGCGGATGATACTTGCGCTCGACGATCAGGTTGGACGCGTCTTGAAAGCGCTAGACGACCACGGCCTCGCCAGCAACACGATCGTGATTTTCACCAGCGACAATGGCGGCGAACGCTTTTCCGACACTTGGCCCTTCAGTGGGCGAAAGACGGAGCTTTTGGAGGGTGGTCTGCGCATTCCTGCCCTCGTCTCCTGGCCCGCGCGCATTCCCGCGGGGCTCGTTAGCCAGCAGGTGACCGCGAATATGGACTGGCTTCCGACGCTGCTTGCCGCAGCCGGCGCAGCACAAGATCCGGCCTATCCATCGGACGGGATGAATCTGTTGCCACAGCTTTCGGAGGGCGCGCCTCCGGTGGAGCGGCGGTTGTTTTGGCGCTACAAGGCGCTCTGGCAGCGTGCCGCGCGCATCGGGGACTGGAAATATCTAAAGATTCTCGACAATACATTTCTGTTCAACGTTGCCGACGATCCGATGGAGCGCGCCAATCTGAAAGAGCGGCGCAAGGATATCTACGATCGTCTCGTCGCCGAATGGAACAATTGGAATGCGACCATGCTGCCAGAAACCGCTACGAGTTTCACCTATAACAATACCGGCAAACAATGGGTCGATCGACCGGGCGCAAAACCAGTGACACTCGACCCGGATCCAACGCTCGATATTGAGCCCGCACCTTCGAATGAAGGCCGGCCCTCTAATCGCCCTGGCCGCTGATCGATTTTCACCGCCCAACAAGCAAAAGTGATCGGTTGGCGGCCCTGTTCAGCCGTCTTAAGGTCGGCGAATCCAAAAACTGCTGGTGCGCTTGATGCCCTTGGACCCGTTAATCAGCCGACGACGAAGCTAATCTTCGGGCCAAGAGTCGATCTCGCCAGTAAGCTTTCGCAAAGATATGTGCTGGCTGATGTGATATCGTTCTCATTGCGTCTTCTATGGCGGTGCTTCTCTCATAGATGACTTTTCTCTCTCAAGTTCCGAAGGTCGCAGATGGGTCATTCGCGTCGATATTGAAGCGGGTCGGCCGTTGCCAGCCTAGTTCTGAAAGCCGACGTGTTGACGAGCGATTAGACTGGTCGAAATGGGCCAGCAGGCGGCGTTTATTCGATCACCTCGTCGGCGCGGGCGATCAACGTTGGCGGCAGGGTGATGCCGAGCAATCGCGCCGTCCTAAGATTGGCGGATAGCTCAAATCGCACTGGCTGCTCGACCGGCAGGTCTCCCGGCTTGGCGCCATTGAGTATCTTGGCAACATAGCCGGCCGAGCGGCGGTACATGTCGGCAAAGCTTGGACCGTAGGACAACAGCCCGCCGTCCCTGACGTAGGTGGCGGCCTCCCAGATGGACGGCAAGCGATAACGGAGCGCCAGATCGATCAGCGGCCGGCGGTGGAAATTGAAGAAGGACGAGGCGAACACCGTCAATCCGTTGTCGCCCTTGCCAACAGCAGCTGCGAACGCGGCCTCGAATTGATCCGGTTGCACCTCCACGACATCGAATTCGAGGCCGAGTGCCTTGGCGGTTGCAGCCGCTGCTTGCAGGCCGACCGCACCGACTATGGCGTCTTGCAGCGCCATCAGTCGTGTGACGGCCGGCACCGCTTCCTTCAGTATCTCGATCCGCTTGCTCTCAAGGTCGGCGTTCGACATCGAGAGTCCGGTGACATTGCCGTCCGGCCGTGCCAGCGACGTCACGATGCCGCTGGCGATGGCGTCGCCCAGAACCGCAAAGACAATTGGCGCGGTCGTCCCCGTGGCGATCAGTGCCTTGATCGCCGGCCCGCTCACAGTCACGATGACGTCGTAGCCGCCCTTGCTGATTTCGGCGGCGAGCTGCCGCAGCCGGGCGGGGTCGCCATCCGCCCAAAGATAATCGACGGTGACGTTGCGGCCCTCTATCAATCCGTTCTCGAGCAGGCCCTGCTTGAAGCCCTCGATCTGGCGCGGGTCGACCACAGTGGCGCCGGTTGGTCCGAGATAGACGATCCGCGCCATACGGCCCACGCCTTGCTGCGCGAAAGCAGCGCGCGGCGACAGCAGCGCCAGCCACCCTGCCAGCGTGATGAAATCGCGCCGCCGCATGAATGCTCCCAAGCCGTGTATTGATTATCATATCAGTTCAGGCGGACCCTCCGGAAGGGGTTGCGACCCGATCTCCGCCTCGGCTTGAGCCGATACCATTCGTGTGGATGTCTCCGCGTCGCGGCCATGGCGGATTTACCCCTCACAGCCGACACGTCGATAGCCGTCGGGGTCTGTCGATGTGGGCCATGTGTGGACCTGTGCGCCACCGGCTGATTGCACGAACGCGTCACCTTAGGATAACTCAGGGAATAAGCGCGGCTGGCAGTGGTTCCGTTGGCTGCGGTACAAATTGATTCTGCTGCCCCCGCGCCATCACCAGGATCGCCAATGCAATTGCAAGGACCACCAAGAGTTTGGCCATCCGTCAAATCCGTTGAAAAGTTCGTGCCTACGAAATCTTGGCTTTGCGCTGTTTCGGAAAGGCAATCGTCAAACAGCGACCAAATCGACGGGTCACGATCAATACATGCATGCTGAAGAAATCAGCACCGTAAACATGTCGACGTCGAACTCTTTCTCCAGGCTCATTCCGAACCGCTCTAGCCATTTAGCCTGAGCCAGGTAGGCCGTCTTCTCTCGCGCCTGTGGACAATCAAATTTGAGCTTTCCTAGATTTTGAAGGTGATGAACCATTTCGTGTACCAGGACCGATTGGTCCGCCGGCGAAGTCCCACCCCAATCGTCAGGAAGCAGGATCGTTCTCGTATTGTTGTCGTAGAGTGCGACAACCTCGCGCTGAGCGAGTTGCCCATCGTTTCCTATGAAGCTTTGAGAAGAAGCAAGGTCCCTTGCACGCAACCTCGCAAGCTCCATCCTCGAAGTAAATTCAATGGCGGGACGTTCTTTGATGGCAGGCAGGTCAAAATTTGATGTGAGCCAAGCCACAATCTCATCGAACAAATCTTCCGCAGCTTGAGTTACATCAGAATGCAACGCAACCGGACGCGACCCGGTGGTCGCGCTCCGCTCCAAAGCATATTCGCAATGGGCTCTAGAGGATGTCGTTAACGTGAGAGAGGCAATTGCCGCGACCAGAAGGAATTGTTTGAACATGACCCTCTCCTAGAGGCTGTTCGGAATAGAGACCCTCTTCAAAAAAACCCAGTCGGCAGTTGAATGGCTGGAAGCATAGCATTCGCTTGGCGACGCCGTTGTGAACCCATTCACACCCAAAGAAGCTAAAACGCCAGAAGCAGACGCTCTTCGCCTCATCCATCACCTCCTCGGCGTTGGAGCTGCCGATCTAGGTCATGCTCCCCGGCATAAAGCAGCGGATAAATATGTATGGATAGTCTTCGTCGTCGGTATCGCCTTCGAAATAGACAGGCCAGACCATGGTCCGCTCGGCCTTATTAGGCTCGCTGATGACGGAATTGTCCGGCACATCGACCCATACCATGATGTTGGAGTCGGGGCTCTTTGGCACTCGTACGCGATAGTGACCGTTCTTCGCTTCCCAGTCGGCGTCTTGGACAACGTAGCCGTCGGCAGACGAACAGCAGAGGCCGTTGCCACTTTTCAGTTGGTCAAACCACGGCTTGAGTAGAGAATTCGCGTAACGCCCGTCGAGGTCGCGCCCCATCGCCGGTAGCGGCGTCAGCAATAGCCCCACAGGCGCGATAAAGCCGATTAGCGGGATCCAGCGCACGACCAGCATCGCGACGTCCCTGCTTCTGAGCAAATTTTTTAGACTATGAATGTGAGTATGTTTCGGCTGCTGCGAGGTTCACACATCAACCCAAGGGCTGCAGGAGAGGCAACAGGTGGCATTCAGCATATCGCCAGCATCTCCCAATTGCGCCACCCAGAATCCAGTCCCGCAACTGAGCGATCTCGCCGGCACTATGATGCCGCTGTGCCAAGACGAGGCGGCCAAGGCCCGTGCTAGGCAACCCAAGGATGGCGAAGCAGTCGAGCTGTGGCGGGACGACCACCGCATTTCGGTGTTCAGGCGTACGGATAGGGACTCATAGCTCGCGCTCCACGGCTGGATGGCTTCGGTTCTTAATCTTGATCCAGAACTTTTGTCCACCGCGGTAAGGCCGCTCGCGATGCTTCGAGACGAGACGTTCAAGGCCCATGCGACGCGCCGCACGGAATAGGTCTGGGCCGATCTCGCCTCGCTCGAAAAGGCGCAACGGTGATGCCGTCCGGCCGGCGCGCGAGCAGTCGCTCCAGGTTGTTCTTCCGCAAGTGCAGCGGCAGTTTGCGGAGATCATCACTGCCTCGACCAAAATATCGAAGGCGCAGAGCTGAACCTCGTGGTCGTCGAACTCAGGAATTGCGAATCCAATGCCCCGCTGACGTATCGCCTTCGGCTTCTGCTTTGGATCACCCGAGCGAAATCCAACCGCAACCGAGAGGCATGCGCGAGACTCTGATGCGCGGAAGCATATGCCGGGACGCTTACCTGCCAATGAGCAGAACTATTGTTGCCGACGTAATTGTGACGCCGATAGCCGGTACAATGAGCCACAATCTTTCGTGCTTCATAAACGCCCGAGTCTAGCTGCGTGGGGGGACAACTGCGGAGGCTTGGCCAAGGCGGCTACGTTAGCTGCCCGCCTCAGAAGCTGTTTGACCGCAACTTCTGCTCGGCACGTCGGCTGGGAGAAGGCTTACCCCCCGAAACGTTGCTGAATTTCTTCTTGGGGCGCTCAAAATGGTTTCAGGACTGCTGCTTCAAAAGGGCCGCCCGGCGCTCATTCAATTCCAGGCCGAGGGATCATAGAGGCAATCGCTATCAGGCCGATTGCCGCTAACGACCAAGCCAACACATGAAATGTCCATGATGGCGGGGTCCGCATATCGCCCCCCTTCGAGATCTCCTGCTCCAGAACAGCAAGCGCTCTGTTTTGCCGGGCGGCAGTTGAGCTAGATCAACGAACAGGCAGAAACTGGGAAAAACTGGTAACGCCAATGCTGGGCGTTCGCGGCGGCATTAGCGTTATCCCGAGCGTTCGCAAGTGCGAAGACGGGAGAAAGTGGCAATGGGTTGAACCGTAGCCTAGTTCAACCAGACTAATTGGTACCGGGATTTTTGCATCATCCCCACCCCGGGGCTGGAACGCCGCCGTCCGCGATACATTTAAGCGGGCGGAGTTTTTGCTTCTGTTTGTACATGAGGAGCGGCCCCGGCGCTTGGGGCTGGCAGAAACGCCGGGGCCGTCCACATGCTCGGCCGCCGCCGTTCGCACCCATATCACTATGTCGGGAAAGATAGGCAAGAACGGGATGTCTTAATTTGCTTCTGCGCATCTAAGGAACACCGCATGCAGGCGAGCCAGAGCTGACACGTTTTGTTCTTTTACAACCGACAAAGCACATTCAGTGTGCGCGTAGAGAACCAAAGAAGATCGAACGGGGGTTTGTTATCGCTTGGCTGGCTCTGTCTTCAAGAGCCGCACATACGTGCCGCTCTCATGCAGCTCGAGCCAACCGCGCTCGACCGCCGCCTTGAGGCCGGCGCCGAACTCGGGGCCGGTTGCTTTCAGCGTGTAGAGGAACGACGCGTTGATGTTCTCGATATGGATGCGGCCGTCTTGCACAGGCTCGATGCCGGCGGCGATCTCGACGAGCTTGCGGGCTGCGGCTTCCGGGTTGGCGAAGGGACGTTCGGCGGTGAGCTTCATGGATCGATGAGGCGGTGGGCAACGCGGATGTGGGAATCAAGAGTTGGGTTCGTGATTACCTCGCCGCAGAAGCAGCGTGCAGTCCCCTCTGGGCGCTGTGTCGGCAGCGGAAGTGCTAGCCGGTGCATCCGGTCTTTCCAATCGGTCCAATCACGCTGGCGACGCCACGTCTCGAAGTCTGCCTCGGTGCGTGTGGCGGCCAGCTCCTGCCACGCTGCTTGGAAACTCGTGCGGGCTTCGTCAAACGTCTCGGCAATCCCGCAGCGGCCCTCACCCGGATCAGTGCCGGGATAGAAGCCGCAGGACCAACTCCACTGCGGGGCCGAGTTCGGGACACCGGCGCGGCGACCGATGACACCGACACGGAGGTCGCTGCTGTAGATCAGCCATGTCTCGCGATGTGGATCGTCCTTGCTGCGGCGGCGGGTGAGGGCGGGCATGCCACGATCAAAGCGGCGCACGACCTTGCTGGCAAATTATCAATCCCTCGTGGATTAGAGCGCCGCAAGACCACCGTCAGTCGTGGCTGTGAATAGGTAAACGCGTCGGAGATTTCCAGCGAGTGTCTGCTGTGTGCGCGAACCTCGGGCGGAGGTCAAAAAAAATACCTCGGGGCTCACGTCTGCTTAATCCCCAACAGCGGCACGAGAGCAGACATTCCGGGACCGCCGCTTTGGGCCAGAAGCGGACATATCAGCCTATTCGATCACTTCGTCCACACGCAGCAAGAACTGTTCGGAAACCTTTACACCGAGAGCCCTCGCCGTTGTGAGATTGAGGACCAGCTCGAATTTCGTCGGCTGTTCGACCGGCATATCGGCCGGTTTCGCGCCATGCAGAATTCGATGCACGTAATCACCTGCACGGCGAAAAAGGTCCACGTAGCTTGGCCCATAGGACATGAGTCCCCCCGTTTCGACAAAATCACGGGTGCTGTAGATCATGGGCAATCGGGTGCTGAGCGCAAAGGTAAGAATACGATTGAAGTTGGCAACGATGAGTTGATCGACCACGATATAAAGCGCGTCCGCCTGGGAGTTTAGTTTCTCGAAGGCAGGAGCAATGTCCTGTCTACCCCTAATTTCAATAGGAGTGACGTCGATCTTAAGTTCGCGCGCCGCTGCTTCCGTATCACTCATCTCCAGAACTGTCTGGGCATTGCCACCGTTGAAGAAAATAGCCAACCGACGTAGCTGCGGTATAAGTTCGCGCAATATTTCCAGGCGCTTCCCAGCAAGGTTGGTGGCCTGCAACGATAATCCGGTCACGTTGCCGCCTGGATTCGCCAGGCTCGAGACAAGGCCGCTACGGATCGGATCGATCGCCACGGCAAATACGATAGGGATGACACTGGTTGCCTGCCTTACGCTGGGAACAGCGCTTCCGACGGTAACGATGACGTCCACTTTTCGGTGGACAAATTCCTCCGCAATCTCAACGTAACGCTCGGTGCGTCCTTCCGACCATCGATATTCGATTGTGACCGTTTGGCCGTCTATCCAGCCAAGCTCGCGCAAGCGCGCCGTGAAGGAAGCAACCCACGGCGCGAACAAAGTTGGATTCGCGCCGAGAAATCCTATCGTCGGCAGCCTGCTAGCCTGTTGAGCGCCCACTGCCGTCGGCCTGACCACCGCACCGGCGGCGGCGGCCATGAAATCGCGCCGCTTCATGCCACCCCCCTTGCCAGGGATATTATGCGATTTCATCAAGACCAAAGGAAGTAGGGAATGAACGGCCAGTTTCGTCCGCCTTGGGTCAAAAAGCGAAGAACTCAATGTGAGCAAATCTCGTCCGCTTGACCCCCGTGTCCGAACCTCGACGAGGCGCGCGGATACTTTGCTGATGGGCCAATCGCAGAGCGATCGGTGCGGCCACTGCGTCCGACAGCCATCAGTGTCAAGGTTACGTTGCCGGTTTGATCGCTCTAAGGCTGCTTCTCGAAAGTTCGCATCGAGCCTACGGATGTGAGCCATGGCTGCGCGGAGCGAGACCACCACTGAGTATGGGGGACGATCTGGTCGCGTTGACGAATGGAGCCCACGCGGATGGCGTAAATCTTGGGGCCTGCTCCGAGCGCCGTCGCGTAGACATGCGTTCCACATTCCGGGCAAAACGCTTGTGGCCTCTTATTGCCGCTCTCGGCGGTCTTGACGTAGATTTTCGGCTGGCCCGAGAGCAACCTGAAAGTGTCTTCCCGCGTGAAGGCGTGCACGCGGAATGCAGAGCCGGAAAACGTCTGGCAGTCGGTGCATTGCAGAGCAGGGTCTTGTCCGGCTCGATCTCGGCCTCAAAGGTGATGTATCCGCAGTGACAACGCCCGTCGATTTTCATTTTAATCCTCCGCAGCGCGTTCGTGCGCAAGCTCATGCTACCCTGCTCATGGTCTCGGTGTGCATGTTTGCGAACCGAATTCGCAAAATCCCGTTCCACTGACCGGCGAGGCGTGCGGAGTCGTCGCAGAAGGGCCATCACCGGCCTCATGCGCCGCTGCAAACCCTATCTCTATTCGATCACCTCGTCGGCGCGGGCGAGCAATGAGGCAGGTACCTTGCAAGGGGGCGCAGCTCTGCGTGGAACGTGGACTTTGCGCTCTCGTTTGGCACGGCCAGAACAATGGCGACGCGGTAGAGCACTCCGATTGCTCGGAGGCGGTGCTTGGCGTTGCACTCGAAACCCGGACGGCATGATTTTGATTTCCACTGTTCGGAATGAGACGGGCAGGGAAACCGAAGGCATCTGTCGTCTTGGCTTCCGGTGCCGGCGGTCCGTCAGCTAGCCGCCGTGGAGACGGGACCGGAGCGATGCTCCTAAGCTGCCGCTTCGGTCTCGTCGGCAGAGCCGCATTCAAAGTGTAGCCGCGTAGTACCGGTCTAGAGGTCCTCGCGAACGCCCCGAAAGAATGGGTGCCTGACTTTGCCTTGCGCGGACTTTGCCCGGTACTCGACCTCGGCCAGAAGCTCGGGCTCGACCCAGATACCCTTGCGCGCAATCCGCTTGGTGTAGGGCTGTGTCTTGCGGATCAGCAGCGTCAGCCGCTTGCGCAGATCGGCAGCGGATGCCTTGTCGAAGCCGTGATCGACCTTGCCCGCATAGATCAGATTCTCGCCCTGGCGGCGGCCGACATAGATGCCGTCCCATTTGTTGCCGTCAAGGGCGAAGCCCGCGATCACCAGCGTCTCCCTCTGCACGCAGGTTTTTTTAACCCAATTATTGCCTCGACCGGACGTGTAGACGCTGTCGCGCACCTTCGAGACCACGCCCTCGAGCCCGACCTTGCAGGCGTGCGCATACATATCCTTGCCGTCGACTTCGAAGCTCTCGCTGTACTGCACGTCGGTGCTGTGGATAATTTTCCTCAGGTGCAACTTGCGCTCCATCAGCGGCAGCTTCCGCAGATCGCGGCCGTTTAGATAGAGCAGATCAAACGCGACCAGAACGATCTTGGACGATTTGCCCTTCAGTTCGTTTTGCAGCACTGTGAAGTCCGTGGTTCCATCCTTTGAAGGCACCACGACCTCGCCGTCGATGATCGCCGATCCGGCGCCGATGTGCCATGCATCGTGGGCGATCTTTTGCAAGCGCTTGGTCCAGTCGTTACCGCGCCGGGTGTAAATCTTAACCGCCTCATTAGCGATGTGCACCTGCACCCGGTATCCGTCGAATTTGATCTCGTGTGTCCAGCGAGCGCCGCTTGGGACCTTCTCGACGGAAGTCGCCAGCGCGGGTTCGATGAAGCCGGGAAACGGAGCCTTAGTGCCGATGGCCGCCGGTTTCTTGCGCTGGAACGCCAATGACAACTCCCCCACACCTAGATGCATAAGGAACCTAGCAGATGCGGCAGCGTTCCGCTTCTAGAAGGAGATCGTCGTGGCGAAGACAGCGGAAGGACACAGCGCCCGGCGGTGAAGAAGGCCGTCAAAAAAGGTCGGCAAAGAAGGTCGAGCGCCGGTGAGCGCTCGGAGCGACGGGAGAACCAGCGTGCCAAAGGAAAACGACTTGGAAGGCGTCCAAGATCAGGGAGGAAAACACGGCGGGCAAGCCGGTATGTCGAAGCCCACGCCACGCCCTCGCCAAACAGAACGCGACGCGGATACCGCCTCGCCGGACCGGAAGAGAGGCGCTCGCTCTGAGAGGTCCGACGAGTGATCTGCATCGGGGTAGCGGTTCAACTCACCATGGTTTTGCCCTGGGCGCCCGGTCCCCCTGGTGGATGCCTCTTGCATCAATCTTCATGACCAACAGAGTACAAATCATCGCTCCCTCACCGAACTCGTGAGGGCTATTGAGCGGCACGCCGCCCTTTATCCGTCAGCTCGTACATCTGTTCATTCTTCGCGTTCTGGCAAGGTCCATTGACGCTCCTTGCTCCCAGTGGATCGTCGTGCGAAGCAGACGTCCCCGGGGGCTGGCGACACCGGAGCCGCCCGCTTTTTCGAGCGCAGCGCAGCGTCACCATTTTGGGAAAGAGTGGCAACCGGGAAGCATCTATGGGTAGCCCTGGTGGGCACCAGCCAGCGCATGACACCGATCACTCAGAGGGGAGCAAATCCATCGCGAATTGCGAGCAGTGGCCGCACGAGACAAGGTCCTTTGTATCTGGGCTTCATGAGGAACGGCCCCGGCGCTGAGGCTGGCAGAAACGCCGGAGCCGTCCACCCGCCGACGGCGCCCATCGAAGTCACTGTATCGGGAAAAGTAAGCAGGTACGAGACAGCGCCCGTGCCCTAATCTGCGTCAGTTTCGTCTGATTTGTTTTTCGGAGCTTCGGCCTATGCGTATCTCGATATGCACCGCTCACGGCTCGGTCGATGAGCACGAGGCCCGCCTGTTCACGCTGGCGGGCCTTTCTGCTTTGGAG
>NZ_JBBIAR010000140.1:0-5645 GCF_054185165.1 Bradyrhizobium sp. UFLA05-109
CACGGCGTCAAGCGCCAAGGACCCAACGGCTTCCCGCCCACCACCATCATGACAGACTTTCCAGACACAGGGACCCAACGCCGCCGCGCAGATTATTGCAACATGGGCCCCGGCTCTGCAGCGCACCGCTGAAGTAGCGCTGCGCTGCGTCCGGGGCACGAGAGGTTCGCGCCAAGTCGTACAGGTGATTTGCCCGACGGGGCAAGCGATTTCTCTTTTCTCGAAATCAACCCCATGCACAGTAGCGGTGGTGTGTGTTATCCGCCGGCAGAGCATGGGCTTGTAGCCCGGATGAGCGCAGCGACATCCGGGTCTCTCTGCGGGCGCTGTCCCGGGTGTCGCTGCGCTCACCCGGGCTACGGTGAGTGTTTTGCTCGACGGGCAAGGAACACCGGAATCGTAGGGTGGGTTAGCCGAAGGCATAACCCACCTCTTTATTGTCGACGCGGAAACGAGAAGTGGTGGGTTACGCTGCGCTAACCCACCCTACGAAATCGAGCGCCCTACTCCGCTGCGATCTGCCTTGGCGCGGGCGGTGGGCTCGCGAGGTCGGCGGCGAGTTGCGCGTAGCGGGCTTTGGCCTCCTCCACCGCCTTCTCCTTCACCGGGCCGTAGCCGCGGATGCGGTCGGGCAGCGACAACAGCTCCACCGCGGTGTCGTGCGTGATGGGCGACAACAGGCCGAGCACGGTGGCGACGTCCTTCTCGTAGCCGCTGATCAGGTCGCGCTCGAGCTTGCGGTCAGCCGAGTAGCCAAAGATGTCCAGCGGGGTGCCGCGCAGGAAGCGGAATTTTGCCAGCCAGCGGAAGCCACCGAGCATCCACGGGCCGAAGGCGCGCTTCTTCGGGCGGCCCTGTGCATCGACGCCATTGCTGAGGATCGGCGGCGCGAGGTTGAAGCTGAACTTGAAGTCGCCTTCGAACTGGTCGCGAAGTTGCTGCTCGAACTGGCCGTCGGTGAAGAGACGCGCGACCTCATACTCGTCCTTGTAGGCGAGCAGCTTGGCGTAGTTTATCGCGACCGCGCGCGGCAGCGCATCGCCATAACCGCCCTTCGCCGCAGCGTCGCGGACCTGGTCGACCAGTCTGCGATAACGCTTTGCCAGGCGTCCGTTCTGGTAGGCGGTGAGATGCTTAGCGCGATGCTCGATGATCTCGTCCAGCGTCATCGCCTCCAGGCTCTTCGGCGCGACGACCTCATCCTGGCCCTTGAGCATGTCGGCGAGCCGCTTCGGATCGGCCACCGCAAGCCGGCCGAGGCGGAACGCCTCCTTGTTCATCTTGATCGAGACGCCGTTGACCTCGATCGCCTGCTCGATCGCTTCGGCACCGATCGGCAGCAGCCCCTTCTGATAGGCGTAGCCCATCATCATCATGTTGGTGGCGATGGCATCGCCAAGGAGCTGCTCGGCAGGCTTGGTGAAGTCGAAGAAGGTGGAGTCCTTGTGCAGCGCGGTCTCCAGCACCGCATTCAGCTTGCGGGTCTGGAAGTTGAAGTCGCGGTTGAGGATGAAGTCGGCGGTGGGAATGACGTGGCTGTTGATGATGCCTCGGGTGCGGCTGCTATCGCAGAGCGAGATCGTATCCTTGGCGACCGCGACGACCTCGTCCGCAGCGAGCACGAGATCGGCGGTGCCCGTGACGATGCGCGAGCACGTCACCTCGGCCGGATGATCCGACAGGCGGACGTGGCTCAGCACCGCCCCGCCCTTTTGCGCGAGGCCGGACATGTCGAGGATCATCGAGGCCTTGCCCTCGATATGGGCGGCCATGCCGAGCAGCGCGCCGATGGTCAGCACACCCGTGCCGCCGACGCCGCCGACCGCGATATTGTAGGGCTTGTCCAGCGCCGGTCGCGAGGTGGGCTCCGGCAGCTCGCCGATATCAGTAGGCTCCGCCGGTGCGCGATGGCGTGGCGCGCCGCCGTCGATGGTAACAAAGGACGGGCAGAAGCCCTTGAGACAGGAATAGTCCTTGTTGCAGGAGGACTGGTTGATGGTGCGCTTGCGGCTGAACTCGGTTTCCAGCGGCTCGACCGAGATGCAGTTCGACTGCACCGAACAGTCGCCGCAGCCCTCGCAGACCGCCGGGTTGATCATCACGCGGCGCGGCGGATCCTCCATCAGGCCGCGCTTGCGGCGGCGACGCTTCTCAGCCGCGCACGTCTGCACGAAGACGATCGCGGACGTGCCCTTGTACTCGCGGCACATCTTCATGACGTTCTCGAGCTCGTCGCGATGGTACTTTTTCACGCCGGGCGCGATGGAATGGGGCGGATACGCGTCGGGATTTTCCGAGACCAGGTAGATCTCGCTGATGCCCTCGGCGTGAAGCTGCGCCATGATCTTCTGCGGCGAGAGGTCGCCGTCGTGGCGCTGGCCGCCGGTCATGGCGACGGCATCGTTGTAGAGGATCTTGTAGGTGATGTTGGCCTTGGAGGCGATCGCCTGGCGGATGGCGAGAATTCCCGAGTGGAAATAAGTGCCGTCGCCGAGGTTCGCAAAAATGTGGTTCTCGTTGGTGAAAGGCGCGATGCCGACCCATGGCACGCCCTCGCCGCCCATGTGTGTGAACGTTTCGGTCGAGCGGTCCATCCACAGCGCCATGAAGTGACAGCCGATGCCGGCGAGCGCGCGGCTGCCTTCGGGGACCTTGGTCGAGGTGTTGTGGGGGCAGCCGGAGCAGAAGTAAGGGGTTCGGGAGACCGGTGCGGTGGCCTGCATCTGGGTCGCCTGGCGGCCGTTGAACCAGTCGGCCTTGGCGCGGAGCATCTCGGCGATTTCGGGGTTGAGATTAAGTCGAAGGAGCCTTTCGGTGATCGAGCTAGCAAGCGAGGCGACGCTGAGCTCGGCGGCGAAGGTAAGGAAGCGCTTGTCGTGGTCGTCCATCTTGCCGACGATGCGCGGGCGGACGTCGTCGCGCCAGTTGAACAGCTCCTGCTTGACCTGGTTCTCGACGATCTCGCGGCGTTCCTCGACGATAAAGATCTCCTCGAGGCCCACCGCAAACTGCCGTACGCCTTCCGGCTCCAGCGGCCAGGGCATGCCGATCTTGTAGAGGCGAAGGCCGATCTTGGCAGCGACCTCCTCGGTGATACCCAGCTCGCGCAGCGCTTGCCGGACGTCCTCATAGCTCTTGCCCGACGCCATGATGCCGTAGCGGGCGTTCGGGCTATCCATCGTGACGCGGTTGACCTTGTTGGCGCGCGCAAAGGCGATCGCCGCATAGCCCTTGTAGTCCTGCAGGCGGCGGTCCTGCTCAAAGCGGTCATCGGGCCAGCGAAGATTGAGGCCGCCGGGCGGCAGCTCGAAATCCGAGGGAATGATGAAGGGCTTCATCTCGTCGGTGAGATCGATCTCGGCGGTGGTCTCCACCGTCTCCGTGATCACCTTCATGCCGACCCAGCAGCCCGAGTAGCGCGACATCGCGATACCGAGCAGGCCCATCTCGATCATCTCGTGGATGCTGGAGGGATAGAGATAAGGCATCAGCGCCGAGATGAAGGCATGGTCGGACTGATGCGGAACGGTCGAGGACTTTGCGCCGTGATCGTCACCGGCGAGGCACAGCACGCCGCCATGCTTGGCCGAGCCGGCGGCATTGCCATGCCGGAAGACGTCGCCGCAGCGGTCGACGCCGGGGCCCTTGCCGTACCAGATGCCGACCACGCCGTCGTACTTGGCGCCGGGCGAGAGATTGAGCTGCTGTGAGCCCCAGATCGCGGTGGCGGCGAGATCCTCGTTCACGCCGGGCTGAAACTTGATGTTGTACTGCTCGAGGTGCTTTCGCGCGGCGAAGAGTTGCTGGTCATAGCCGCCGAGCGGCGAGCCGCGATAGCCGGAGATGAAGCCTGCGGTATTCAGCCCTGCGGCGCGGTCGCGCCGGATCTGGGCCATGGGCAGGCGGACCAGCGCCTGGATTCCCGTGGTGAAGACGTGTCCGGTGGATTGGGTGTATTTCTGGTCGAGACTGATCGGACCCTGGTTGATGCCCATTTTTGTCCTCTTCGCCCTCTTAAGTCGTTGGCGTGCCCGTTGTTTTTAGTTAGGGCGCCCCGGATGCCCGCGCCACTTTATGTCGGAATTTTAAGCCTCCGCATCACAAATCTGGACCGAAGCGGGGCATTGGCGAAAATCGCAATTTCGTGGCGGCAAGTCTGCCCGCCCTTTTCAATTTGTGTCAGCATACCCGGGGCGTCGCGAAACGACGTAACGCGTCTATAATGCGCCCCATGGCGATTGGTCGCAGGGGGAGACCGGGAATGCGGACGATTCTGGCATCTCTGGTGTCAGGGCTCACGTTGTGCAGTGCAGTTGCAGCGACCGCGAGCGAGCCGTCGCCGGAGGCAATTGCTCATGGCAAGGCGCTGGTGGAGGCCGGCGACTGCGCAAGCTGCCACACCGCCGATCCCGCAAAACCGTTCGCGGGCGGCAAGCGCATCGATACGCCCTTTGGCGGGATCTATGCGCCGAACCTGACGCCGGATCGCGACACCGGGATCGGGGGCTGGACGGACGCCGACTTCACCCGTGCGCTGCGCTTCGGCATCGCACCTGATGGCTCCCATTATTATCCGGCGTTCCCCTACCCCTACTTCACCAGGATGACCAAGGACGACACGCTGGCCATCCGCGCGTATCTTTCGACGCAGGCCCCCGTTACGAACCGCATCAAATCGCCGGAATTGCGCTGGCCGTTTGGCTATCGATCGCTGATGCGCGCCTGGAACTGGCTGTTCTTCAAGCCCGGCCTGTTCGAACCCGATCAGTTCAAGACCGCGGCCTGGAATCGCGGCGGCTATCTCGTCACGGGGCTCGGCCATTGCGGCGCCTGCCACACGCCGAAGAACTATTTTGGTGCCGACAAGCGCGGGCTGGCGTTTTCGGGCAACGAGGTGGATGGCTGGTTCGCACCGCGGCTCGATAGCGCCGCGCGCAGCGGGCTGAAGTCGTGGAGCGTCGACGAGATCGCCGAATATCTCCAGAGCGGCCGCAATGCCAAGAGCCATGCCGACGGGCCGATGGCCGAGGTCATCGTCAACTCGACCTCAAAGATGAGCGATGCCGATGTGCGCGCCATGGCGGTCTATCTGAAAGGGCTGCCACCGGGACCGAACGAGCCCGCGGTGACGCCGCCATCGGAAAGCGAGATGAAGGCGGGCCAAGCCGTCTATGCGAAGTTCTGCATCGCCTGCCATGAGGCCGACGGCTCCGGCGCGCCGCGCATCTATCCGCCACTGCCCGGCAATGCGCTGCTGCAATCCGGCAATCCCTCCTCCACGCTCCGCATCATTCTTGACGGCGCGCACACCGTGACGACGCCGCGCGCACCCAACACAGGCGAGATGCCGGCCTATGCCAAGCAATTGTCGGACGAGCAGATCGCGGCGGTAACGAACTACATCCGCAACTCCTGGGGCAACGCCGCGCCGCTCGTCACGGCGGCGCAGGTCGGGAAGGCGCGGAAGGAGGATTAGTCCCAACGCCGTCATCGCGAGGAGCGCAGCGACGAAGCAATCCAGACTGTCTCCGCGGACGCATCTCTGGATTGCTTCGCTCCGCTCGCAATTGTGCAAGTTCACTAATTCGGTGATCGAATGGTTTGGGTCTGGGCCTCGGCAAATCCCTTTGGTGTCTTGCCGCCGA
>NZ_JBBIAR010000141.1:0-5607 GCF_054185165.1 Bradyrhizobium sp. UFLA05-109
GTTGAGAAGCGTGTCGTGCTGCTTGATGCGGGCGAGCGCGGCTTCGGTCGCATCTAGCGCGGACAGTTTGCCGCCTGTCACCGCCCTGGCGATGTCCGTAGCCGTCACTTCGGGAGCTGTCGTCATGGCAGCATCAGGCGGTGAACACGGGCGCCGGCTCGGTCTCGTCCGGCAGCACGAATTCGTCGACGAGGCGGGCGAGCCGCAGCGACACGTCGAGGTTGGCGCGAATGGCCGGCCGCCAGGCCTCGTCGATAGGCAACGCCAGCGCCTGCGCGACGGCGTCGATATAATCGTCCAGCGGTTCGGCCATCTTTCACCTTGTTCTCTTATGAGTATGGGGTCGCAAGCTTCGTGCCAAAGGCCAATGCCGCGCTTAGATACAAGCAAACTATTGATATTACTTAATTAATCTCCAAGCCATCGCGACTGCCACCAGCCCTATTGCATACAAATAACCTGCCCTGCTCACACAATGGGCGGAAATCTCCGCCCGCGGATTGGGCAGCTACCGGTCTGGGCTGGCGCGCTCGAACTGGCGGAGCAGCTTGTTGCCGCGCTCGACTGCGGAATCGAGTGCTGCCTGGGCGCCCTTCTTGCCGGCAAAGGCCTGCTCCAGCTCATCCTCGATGACGCCGCGGATCAGCACGAAGGAGCCGAGCCGAATGCCCTTCGAGTTCTCCGTCGGCGGATGCAGCGTGATCTCCTCGAAGGAGATCGCACTACCCGGATTGCGCTCGTAGAAGCCCTGCGCGCGGGTCAGCTCGAACGCGGCGCGGGTGATCGGCAGGTAGCCCGTGTTCTGGTGCCAGGCCGCCTGCACGCCCGGCTGCGACAGATAGGCGAGGAATCTTGCCACGCCCTTGTACTCGTTGCGCGGACGGTCGCGCAGCACCCACAGCGTGGCGCCACCGATGATCGAGTTCTGCGGCGCGCCCTTCACGTCCGGCCAATACGGCATCATGCCGTAGCCGACCTCGAATTTCGAGTTGGCCCTGATGTCGGCGCGCGTGCCGGAGGAGCCGATGAAGATGCCGCATTCGCCATTCTGGAAGCGCGGCTCGGCCGCCTGCCCGCGACCGCTATAGTCGAACACCTTGTCCTTCTGCCACTCGCTGAGCTGTGCGATGTGGTGCACGACGATGGGATTGTTGATCCTCAATTCCGCGTCCAACCCGGCAAAGCCGTTCGCCTTGGTCGCCAGTGGCAGATCGTGAAACGCCGAGAAATTCTCGACGTGAATCCAGGACGGCCAGGACGTGGTGAAGCCGCAGACCGCCCCGTGCTCGCGCAGACGTTTTGCGGCAGCCCCGAGTTCCGGCCAGGTCTTTGGCGGCGTCTCGGGATCAAGGCCCGCGTCACGGAACATGCCCTTGTTGTAGTAGAGGATCGGTGTCGAGGCGTTGAACGGGAAGGACAGCAGATTGCCGGCTGCGTCCGTGTAGTAGCCTGAGACGGCCGGAAGATAGGCGCCGGGCGAGAACGGCTCGTTCTGATCCTGCATCAGGCTGAACACCGGATAGATTGCGCCCTTGGCCGCGGTCATGGTGGCGGTCGCCACTTCGTTGACCTGGACGATCGCCGGCTGGCCGCGTGAGCGGAAGGCGAAGATCGCCGCCGTCACCGTTTCGGTGTAGTTGCCCTTGTAGCTCGGCACGATCCGATAGTCGGATTGCGAGGCGTTGAAATCGGAGACGAGCTTCTCCAGCTGCCGGCCGAGCTCGCCTGACATCGCGTGCCAGAGCTGGATGTCGGTCGCGGCTCGGGCCGGCGAGGCCATAGCGAGCGCCGCTGCGACGGCGACCATCTGCAAAAGACGCAAGGTTCTAATCACCATCGTTCATCCGTCTCGCGCCCCCGTACCTGCTTAAGGCGCGGCATGGCTGGTTTCAATCAGGAACAAGAACCGACCGCGCTGCACAATCGGCGACCGGAAGGCCAAGGCGCCCACGTCATGCCCGGGCTGTCCGGGGCATCCACGTTCTTTGTACCGCGCCGCAAGACGTGGATGGCCGGGACAAGCCCGGCCATGACGTTGTGGGAGCTTCGGCACGCGCGGGCAGGATAGCGTTCCCCTGACCTTCTGCTAGATTGCATTGAACCTTTTCTACCCGCCATAGACTCCATCACTGAGGGGTTGAGTGTGCCAGTGTTGAGCCGTGCCGAACTCTCGCGGACCGGGATGGTTTTCGTCGTGTTCCTGTTCGCGATGTGCGCGACGGGGACGTTTGCGCGCGAATTTCGTGCCGCCGACACCCAGACCGAGGATTACCCGACCGTCCAGGCGCTGCATTACATGGGCGCTCTGATCGCGGAACGCACCGGCGGCCGGCATGAGGTCAAGGTGTTTCACTCCCGCCAGCTCGGCGAGGAGAAGGAGACGATCGAGCAGACCCGGGCTGGCGCGATCGACCTCAACCGGACCAACGTGGCGCTGATCGGCAACTTCGTCCCGGCGATGAATGTGCTCGCAATGCCGTTCCTGTTCCGCTCCATCGAGCACATGCAAAAAGTGCTGGACGGGCCGATTGGCCGCGAAATCCTCGGCAGCTTCGAGCCTTTCGGTTTCGTCGGCCTTGCCTTCTACGATTCCGGCGCGCGGTCGATCTACAACGGCGTCCGGCCGGTGAAGAGCGTGGCCGACCTCAGGGGCTTGCGGATCCGCGTGCAGCAATCGGAGTTGATGTCGGCGATGATCCGTTCGCTCGGTGCCGACCCGGTCGAATTGCCCTATGGGCAGGTGCTCACGGGGCTCGCGACTCATCTGATCGACGGCGCAGAAAACAACTGGCCGTCCTTCGTCACCACGGACCATTACAAATATGCCGGCTACTACACGCTGACCGAACACACGATGAGCCCGGAGGTGCTGGTGATCTCGCTGAAGGCCTGGCGGAGCCTGTCCGCGGAGGACCAGCAGATTTTTCGCGAAGCCGCGCAGCGGTCCAGCCGCTTCATGCGCGAGAAGTGGCGTGACCTGGAGGAGCAGTCGCAGCGCAAGGCACAAGCTGCCGGCGTCACCATCATCAGGGATATCGACCACAAGCCGTTCGAGGATGCGATGGCTGACATCTACGCCAAGGCCGCGCTGGACCCTGCCGCGGCTGCGCTGATCGAACGTATTCGCAAGGTGGAGTGAGGCCGCTTGGCAGCGCTTGGACACAGCGAGAAGGAAAAGCCGCCCGGCCCGGTCGGACGCTTGCGCGCCCGCATCGTCGGCGTACTGCGCGCCGTCCCGATCCGCTGGCGCATCCTGTCGATCGCGGCGCTGAACTCCGCCGTGGTCGTTGTGCTCGTGGCGATGATCTGGAACGGGGCACAGGTGCTGGCCTCGGCCTGGGACGATCTCCGCCAGGTGCGCGAGTCCGACAAGATCCTTGCGCTGCTCGAAAGCGAGACCGGGCGCCTGCAAAACCTCATCCACCGCTACATCAACCAGCCGAGCCCCGACCTGTTCGCCGAGATCCTGCTGCTGCGCGAGGCCGTGCTGGGCACGCTGACCAACCGCGCCGCCAAGGACCCGATGCTGTCGGGCTCGGTCGAGGAGCTCGAGCGCACCACCGAGCGCTTCCTCAACGGCTTTGGCGAATTGCGCAGCGTGCAGGCGACCATCGCCAAGACCTATGAAGACCAGGTGCTGGGGCCCGCCAAGGACATGGCCGGGCTCTATTCCATCATCGAAGGCGCCACCGGCCATCGCGATGCGCTGATCTGGCCCTCGCTGGGCAAGTCCCGCGAAGCCTTCACAGCCATGCTCGTCGCGGCCAATTCCTACTATCTCTCGCTCGCGTCGGCCTCCGCCGAGGACGCCCGCCGCAACACCGAGACGATCGAGAAGACCATCCCAGTGATGAGGGATCTCGCCGACAACGACCTCCAGCGGATGGCGCTGGAGCGGCTCGCCACCCGCACCACCGCGCTACGCGAGGGCTTTGCAAACCTCTCCGAGCAGCTCATGAGCCGCACCGATCTTTTGCGCAACACCATCGACGCGAGCCAGGCTGAGGCGATCGGCGCCATCGACGACCTCTCGACCAAGATGCGCCAGCGCGAGCAGCGGGCGCAGGAGACCTTTGACCGAACGCTGTCGGACATTTCGCGGCGGGTGCTGTCGATCGCGGTGATCTTCCTCGGCATCATCCTCACCGTCGGCGTGCTGATCGCGCTGTCGATCCGGCTGCCCCTGCAGCAGATCATGACCGCGATGCGCGCGATCACGATCGGCGATCTCGACCGCGAGGTGCAAGGCATCAAAGCGCGCGACGAGGTCGGCGCCATGGCGCGCGCAGTGGAAGTGTTCCGCGAGAACGCGATCGCCAAGCGCAAGACCGAGGACGAGTTGCGCGCATCGAAGGAGAAGGCCGAGAGCGCGCTCCTGGAGCTCAATACCGCACAGCAGAACCTGATCGACGCCGAGCGGCTGGCCGCGCTCGGCGGCCTCGTTGCCGGCGTCGCCCACGAGGTCAACAACCCCATCGGCATCAGCCTCACGGTTGCTTCCAGCTTTGCCCGGCGCAGCGAGATCTTCGAGGCGCAGCTGAAGGGCGATGGCGGCCTGCGGCGCTCGCAGCTGGAAGAATTCGTGCAGTCCTCGCGCGACGCCTCGCAGCAGCTCGTCGCCAACCTTACGCGCGCCGGCGAGCTGATCCAGTCGTTCAAACAGGTCGCGGTCGACCGCTCCCATGCCGAGCGCCGGCAGTTCAGCTTGAGCGAGGCCACCGACCAGATCATCGCCAGCCTGCGCCCAGTGCTGAAGCGCTCGCCGATCACGCTCAAAGTCGACGTGCCGGAAGGGCTGCTGCTCGACGGCTATCCCGGCTCCTATGGCCAGATCCTGACCAACCTGTTCCTCAACGCCGCCAACCACGCCTTCGCCGACGGCCGCGCCGGCACCATCTCGATCTCGGCACGGCCGCGCGGGTCTGATGACATCGAGCTCAGCTTTGTCGACGACGGCGCTGGCATGACGCCGGACGTGCAGCGGCAGGCCTTTGACCCTTTCTTTACCACCCGGCGCAATGAGGGCGGCACGGGTCTCGGCCTCCATATCGTCTATAACCTGGTCACCCAGCAGCTCGGCGGGCGGATGATGCTGGAATCCAAGCTGGGACAAGGCACCACTTTTCGCATTATCATGCCCCGGGTCGCCAAGGGCGGCACGCAAAGCACAGAGACTGACGGGACTTCTCAATGGCCGAACAGGACGATGTCCTCCACCTGATCGACGACACCGCCACCACGGCGGAGGATACGACTGCGCGGAAATGGAAGATCGCCGTCATCGACGACGATCCGGCCGTGCATGACGGCACGCGCTTTGCGCTCTCTGACTACAGCTTGAACGGCCAGGGTCTCGAAATCCTCTCCGCTTATTCGGCGGCCGAAGGCCGCAAGCTGATGCGCGAGCACAACGACATCGCCGCCGTGCTGCTCGACGTCATCATGGAGACGGATGTCGCGGGGCTCGAGCTCGTCGAATTCATCCGCAACGAGGTCCGCAACGAGACCGTCCGCATCATCCTGCGCACGGGACAGCCAGGCCAGGCGCCGGAGCGGCGCGTCATCGTCCAGTACGACATCAACGACTACAAGGCCAAGACCGAGCTC